>JBDLSU010000121.1:0-5594 GCA_039799405.1 Pseudomonadota bacterium
GGGCTATTGTGGTGGTGCAGGGTACGCTGGATAAAATCGCGGGTACAAATCAAGGCTTGCGCACTGGCCACTTCGCCCGCATCATGCCCGCCCATGCCATCACTCACCGCAAAAAAACCCAGACCTTCATCAATCAGGAAATTATCTTCATTCGCCTTGCGCACGCGACCCACATCGCTCATGCCATATGCACAGACAGAAATCCATTGATGCAGTCGGCTGGGGGATAGTTGCATGGTAAAGAGTTATCTGAAAGCGGGGCGCGAAGCCGTTATTTTATTATGAATTGTTACGGTGCGGTGCGATCCTGTGCACGGATTTGCAAGAAATCGATGCTGCATTGCGTCATGATGAAAACATCGGTCATTTGTATGGCTGCCTTGCTGTTGCAACCTTCGATTGGCAATCACCGCTCTGTTGCCGCCGCAGGCCTGCGCCAAAACGAGGGCGTTTAATGGTAAAGTAAAGCCGCCCGAATGAATCCGCTATCGTTACCATGACGCTCATTACCTCACCCCGCAAAAAACTGCCCATCGGCATTCAAAGCTTCGCCAAATTGCGCGAAGGCGGGTTTTATTATGTGGATAAAACCGGGTTCGCTTTACGCCTGGCCAGTGGTGCCGGGTATTATTTCCTGTCACGTCCGCGTCGCTTTGGCAAGAGCTTGTTTCTTGATACCCTGAAAGAACTATTTGAAGGCAATCAGCCCTTATTTACTGGTCTGGCGATTCATGACCATTGGGACTGGTCGCAGCGTTTTTCAGTGATACGGCTGAGTTTTGCAGGTGCTGTGCTGGAAGACAAGGCTGATTTGCGTCAGTTGTTGAGCCAGCAACTGGAAGACTACGAGCGCCAGTTTGGCCTGCCTGCACGCTACCCGGATAACCGTGGCCGCCTGGCTGACCTGATCAAGCGCTTGCACCAACAGAGCGGCCAGCGCGTGGTGGTGCTGGTAGATGAATACGACAAGCCGATACTGGATCGCATCGACGACCCAGCCACCGCGCGCGCCATGCGCGAAGAGCTCAAAAACATTTACAGCGTCATCAAAAACGAAGACGCCCACATCCGCTTTGCATTTTTGACTGGTGTGACCAAGTTCAGCAAGGTCAGTTTGTTCTCTGGCTTGAATAATCTGGAAGACATCACGCTCGACCCGGCCTATTCTGCGCTGTGTGGCTATACCGAACAGGATTTGAACACCGTATTCGCAGCCGAATTACCGGGGCTGGATCAGGCGCAAATGCGCAATTGGTACAACGGTTACAATTGGTTGGGTCAAGCCGTGTACAACCCGTTTGATTTACTGCTGCTGTTTCAACAGCGCAAATTCAAATCCTGGTGGTTTGAAACTGGCACACCCGCGTTTTTGTTGAAACTGATGGCCGAAACAGGTTTTTTTACGCCAAGGCTGGCGACTTTGCGCACTAATGAAGCGCTGATTTCGACCTTCGATATCGAACAAATCGGCACCGAGGCCCTGCTGTTTCAGTGCGGCTATCTGACCATTTTGCGCAGCGAAGAAACCGTGCCCGGCATGACGCGTTATATTCTCGGCTACCCGAATCGCGAAGTGGAAAGCAGCCTGAATGCCAGCCTGTTGGCGAGTTACACCGGCGAGCCAGCACAAAATGAACAACATCGCGCTGAATTGGCCGATTTGCTGCTGGCGCAGGACATAGCGGGGTTGCGCCTGAAATTTCACGCCTTCTTCGGCAGCATACCTCATCACTGGTACACCAACAACTCCATTGCCCAATACGAAGGCTTTTACGCCAGCGTGTTCTACAGCTATTTCGCCGCGCTGGGGTTTGATGTGCGGGTGGAAGACGCTACTAACCACGGGCGCATCGATATGACAGTCAAGCTGCCTGAGCGTATTTATTTGTTTGAATTTAAGGTGGTGGAATTAGTGCCGGACGGGCGTGCCTTGCAGCAGTTGAAAGACAAAGCGTATGCCGATAAGTACAAAAGCGAGGGCTTGCCAATTGTCCTGATTGGGGTGGAGTTTTCGCGTGAAGCCAGAAATGTGGTGGGGTTTGAATGTGAAAGTGATTGAGCCATAAGTTTAATGTTAAAGTAAACCCGCCCGGTTTTAACGCTATCATCGCCATGACCTCCACTACCACATCCCGCAAAAAACTGCCCATCGGCATTCAAAGCTTCGCCAAATTGCGCGAAGGCGGGTTTTATTACGTGGACAAAACCGCGCTGGCGTTATCGCTGGCGCAAGAGGCGGGCTATTACTTCCTGTCGCGTCCACGCCGCTTTGGCAAAAGCCTGTTTCTCGATACATTGAAAGAATTATTCGAGGGCAATGAAGCGCTGTTCAACGGTTTGGCCGTCCATCCACATTGGAACTGGCAGCAACGGCATCCGGTCATCCGCTTCAGTTTTGGCAGCGGTGTGCTAGCCAGCCGTGGAGCATTGGATTTGGCCATCAACAAACAACTGGAAGACCATGAGCGCAAATTTGCCCTGCCTGCGCGTTACGCTGAAAACAGCAGCCGTTTTGCTGACCTGATTGCCCGCCTGCATGCACAAAGCGGGCAGGGTGTGGTGGTGTTGATCGACGAATATGACAAGCCCATTCTGGACAACATTACCGACACTGCTGTGGCGAGCGCACTGCGTGATGGCTTGAAGGATTTCTATAGCGTCATCAAGGATATGGATCCGCATATCCGCTTTGTGTTGTTGACCGGAGTTTCACGGTTTTCCAAGGTTAACCTGTTTTCTGGCCTGAATAATCTGAACGACATCACGCTCGATGCGCGTTATTCCAGCCTGTGCGGCTATACCGATATTGACGTCGATACCGTGTTTGCGCCGGAATTGCCCGGTTTGGATCGGCAGCAAATAAAGCGGTGGTACAACGGCTACAACTGGCGCGGCCAGGCGGTGTATAACCCGTTTGATTTGTTGCTGCTGTTTGATAAGCGTGAATTTCATCCATTCTGGTTTGAATCCGGTTCCCCCACGTTTTTGATCAAATTGATGGCGCAAAAAGGTTTTTTTACCCCGCGCCTGGCTAATTTGCGCACGGGCGGGGAACTGATTTCCAACCTGGATGTTGATCTGGTCGCGCCCGAAGCCTTGTTATTTCAGGCCGGGTATTTGACCATCGCCCACAGCGAACAAACCGCATCAGGCCGCTGGCGTTACACGCTTGGCTACCCGAATCAGGAAGTGGCAATGAGCTTGAATGCCAGTTTGCTCTCGGTGTACACCTTTGACGCGGCCAGTAGCGAGCAAAACAGTATCCGTCTGGAAGATTTACTGGCAAACCATGATGTACCTGGCCTGCGCGCGCTGTTTCAAGCGTTTTTCGCAAGCATTCCCCACCACTGGTACACGAATAATCCGATTGCCCAATACGAAGGCTTTTACGCCAGCGTGTTCTACAGCTACTTCGCCGCGCTGGGGTTTGATGTGCGGGTGGAGGACGCCACCAACCATGGACGCATCGATATGACGGTGAAGCTGCCTGAGCGTATTTATTTGTTTGAATTTAAGGTAGTGGAATTAGTGCCGGACGGGCGTGCCTTGCAGCAGTTGAAGGATAAGGCTTATGCTGAAAAATACAAAAGCGAGGGCTTGCCGATTGTGCTGATCGGTGTGGAGTTTTCGCGTGAGAGCAGGAATGTGGTGGGGTTTGAGAGTGAGATTTTGCGTACTACAATCGATGAATGATGCGAATGACAAAGCAAAAGTGACGCAGCAATGATGAATCGTGAAGAAATTAAAGAACGCGTAGGTAATTTACCGAGCGAGATCGCTGCTGCCATTGCTGTGCGCGCAGCGTTGCGCGTGCTTCCTTTGTTGGCTGCGCGCATGCCTGAAGTCAAACCGGGGCATATTCCCTTTGCGGTTTGGGCGACCGAACAGTCTGGTCGCCATTTGCTCAGGCTGTTGCTGGCACAAAATGCGGCCTTATTCCATATTCTCGATCCTGATCAGGCCAATCATTCCATCGAATATGCTACCGCCACGGCGGCCAGTAGTGCCGCCCATGCTGCTTTGGATGCGGCAGATACCGCAAGCACGGATTATGCGGTTACCACAGCCGCGTTTACCGCTGCGGCGGCCCATGCAGCCCATGCAGCGCATACCGCCTATATTGCATGCACAAGCGCAGCCAAAACCGGAAATGCCACGGCGGTCGATGCCATTGGTGCCGCATATGCCGCTGTGGCCGCGTATGCCTGGGCCAACGAGGGTGATTTTGGTGATATAACGCGGTTATTTTTGCTGGAGATTATGGACGACTTAACCCGGCCAGAAAATGGAACTTCTATACGAGTGTTGCTGGGCTTGGCGCTATGGTCAAACGAAAATCGTCGCTATGCGCAAGAGTTGATTCAACACTTCAAAATGGATTTACTCAGTCTGGGTGAAGGGTTTGAAGTATGGTCGGATTGGTATGATGATCGACTTGATGGCAACCCTGTTGATCTTGAGTTATCCCGCAGATATCACACTATCCCCCCAGCCATTTTGCAACAGGGGCCAATGCAGGTGAATACCTGTTTGGCCCATTTAAAAAATGACGCTGCTGATCAAGCACTTAATCGTGTCCGGGTAATCTTTCTTGGTTATGGCGATGCTGGGAAAACTTCGTTAATTCGTGCCTTATTTAATGAGCCAATCCGCGAAAGCGAACCCATGACGCCCGGTATTGAAATTCGCGAATGGTCAGCCCCGGACAGTGGGATTAGGGCGATGTTTTGGGATTTTGGCGGACAGGTCATGGTGCATGCAACGCACCAGTTATTTCTTCGTGAATCTTGCCTGTATGTCGTGGTCATCAGCCCGCGCAATGAAATAAATGCCACGGAGCAAGCCGAATATTGGCTGGAACACGTTAAAACCTTCGGCAAAAATGCCCCCGTCATCATCGTTGGCAATAAGACCGACCAAAACCCGTTAAACTTGGAGATGGCGACCTTACGCGAAAAATACCCGAATATCGTTAATTTTTTCCCCGTCGCCTGCACTCAGGCGCAAAGCGAATTTAAATTGCAATTTGACTTATTCAAACAAGAATTTTGCCAGCAATTGCAAGCTGTTGGCACCCATCAAATAATGTTCACCGCAGCCCAAGCCAAGGTATTAAACAGCTTGCGCCAACTGCAATCAAACAAATCATTTTTGAGCCAAGCAGAATACCTGACGCTGTGCAACGAGTATGGTGTAGGCGAAGACGGCTTGCAAAACCGAGCATGGCTACTGGACATTCTGGACAAATTGGGTGTCATCACCCACTTCCCGGAACTCCCTTTTGCTGATGGCTATGTGCTCAATCCTCGCTGGCTAACCTATGGCGTATACAAGCTGATGTATTCCGCGAGGCCCCGTTTAAGTCAGAGGGATATCGTACAAATCCTCGGCAGCGAAAAAGTAGTCAATGAAGTCGGCCAAGGCCTGGCCTATCCGCCAGACAAGTGTTTTCTGATTATGGAAGCGATGAAGCAATTCAAACTCTGCTATTCGCTTCCTGGTCAGCCCGATACGCTGATCATTCCCGCCTTGCTGGCACCGGATGCACCGCGCTTCAAGTTTGATAAATCCACTGCCTTGGCTTTCTCGTTTGT
>JBDLSU010000122.1:0-3606 GCA_039799405.1 Pseudomonadota bacterium
TTTGATGCCGCCTACGACTTCATCGACAGCCAGGGTTCGTTGTTCTGGATTAAGACCGACAAGCAAGCGCCACGCGGCCGTATCATCAGCGTCGATATCCGCGACGGTAAGCTTAAGGAAGTGGTTGCGCAAAGCAGCGATACCCTGCGCAGCGCCCATATGGTTGATCACAAGCTGATTTTGAACTATATGAAAGATGCGCACAGCCAGATCAATATTCACGATCTGAAAGGTGCCAAAATCAGCGAAGTCAAATTGCCGGGCCTGGGCACCGCTGCTGGTTTTGACGGCAAGGGCAAAGATCAGGAAGTATTCTATTCCTACGCCGATTTCACCACTCCCACCACCATCTATCGCTATGACGCGAAGCGTGGCAAGAGTGAGCTGTTCCGCCGCCCCAAAGTCGATTTTGACCCGGCCGCTTATGAAACCCGTCAGGTGTTTTTCACCAGCCGTGATGGCACCAAGGTGCCGATGTTTATTTCTGGTAAAAAGGGCTTCAAGTATGACGGCAGCAACCCTACCTTCCTGTTCGGTTATGGCGGTTTTGATATCTCGCTCACGCCTAACTTTTCGGTAGCTAACCTGGCATGGATGGAAATGGGCGGGGTGTATGTGGTGGCCAATTTGCGCGGCGGCGGTGAATATGGCAGCGACTGGCATGAAGCCGGAACCAAGTTAAAAAAACAAAATGTGTTTGATGATTTTATTGGTGCGGCCGAATGGCTGATCGCCAACAAAGTCAGTTCGCCCGCCAAGTTGGCGATTGGCGGTGGCAGTAATGGCGGCTTGCTGGTCGGTGCGACCATGACCCAGCGTCCGGATTTGTTTGCAGCGGCACTGCCGGCAGTGGGGGTGCTGGACATGCTGCGTTTTCATAAATTTACCATCGGCTGGTCCTGGACCCCGGATTATGGTTCATCCGACGACGCAGCACAGTTTAAAGCGCTGTATGCCTATTCGCCACTGCATAACCTGAAGCCCGGCAAATGCTACCCCGCCACCATGGTGATCACAGCGGATCATGATGATCGCGTGGTGCCCGCGCATAGCTTCAAGTTTGCTGCTGCTGCCCAGGCCGTGCAAGCGGGTCATGGTGCTGCTGCGCCGGTCTTGATCCGGATCGAATCCAAAGCCGGGCATGGTGCTGGCAAGCCGGTCAGCAAGACCATTGACGAAGTGACTGATCGCTGGGGTTTCCTGGTGAAAACCTTGGGGATGACTAATGTGACCAAGGTTGCGTCGAAGTAATATTTCGCGCCTGCTTTTGCTGATTTTCGGCAAAAGTACGGCCGGGGTAGTTGCAAAGACAAGTTGATCCGGATGCGTCTGTCGATTATTTACAACGATTGCCAGATTTTGTTGCTGTAAAAAAAGCCGAATTTCCATAAAAAATTCGGCTTTTTGTTTGTTGCTTGTCAACCCTGGTTAGCGATGAATCACGACCAGCAAAGCGCGCGCCTCGCCTTTGCCAATGTTACGGATCACATGATTCTGGTCTGCCAGGTAGCGCGCGGTGCTGCCGGGCTTGAGTTTTTTACTGGTCTTGCCCACCTCAATTTCAATATTTCCTTGTAACACTGTCACATGTTCCATGGTGCCGGGGTCGTGCGCCTGCGAGGCCAGTTCGCCCGGATTGGCCAGATTTAACTCATACCACTCATACTTGCCAGCCAACTCCATCGGGCCCAGAATGCGCAGGCTGTAGCCAGCATGACTGCCCGGCAAAGTCGGAATTTGATGCGGCTCCATTATGCGGATTAATTCCGCATCTTTGGGTTCATTGGATAGCAAATCACCTATTTCTATGCCAAGAGCATTGGCAAGACGCCATGTAATAGCAATCGTCGGATTGGCTTTTTCGCGCTCGATTTGCGACAACATCGACTTTGAAACACCGGCCATACGGGATAAATCTTCCAGCGTCAGGCCGCGTGCCAGTCGCAGTTTTTGCAGGCTGGCACCGACTTCAGGCGGACTTTTAGGGGAGGGTAATTCGCTCATGGCAAGGGCTGGAAATGAAATGGCAGAAAATGCGTGAAAAAAGCGCTTGCCTTGTTCACTGGGTCTGTGTAAAATCCACTATATCGAATTTTTGTTCTCGATAACGGAAAAAAATATTTGCTCCGAAGCGGCTATCGTAACAGATAAACCCCCGCAATTGGCATATAGTTATGAGCGGCACAAGCGGCCTGATAAAGTGAATAAGCCGCTTCTATCTGTCATACTTGTAGAAATTTTTTTGGGGGTGCCATCCGGATGGCGCTTTTAGGATGTTCAAGCAATTGAACTCGAATTAACAAGTGTTTTAACCCTTAGCGAGGATAGTGATGAATGGTAATAGCGAGCAAAAGCAGGCTTTTTTCAATGGCTTGAAAGACAGCATGGCAACCCTGAAACAACAGGGCTTGTACAAGCAGGAACGGATTATTTCTTCCCGCCAGGGTTCTGAAGTGACAGTAGAAGATGGCCGCACCCTGATCAATATGTGTGCCAATAACTATCTGGGCTTGTCGGGTGATCAAAATACCGCACGCGCTGCCATTGCCGCCACCGAAAAATATGGCTATGGTTTGTCTTCGGTACGCTTTATTTGCGGCACCCAGACCGTGCACAAGCAACTGGAAAAAGCGCTGTCCGAATTTTTGGGCATGGAAGACACGATTTTGTATGCATCGGCTTTTGATGCCAACGCTGGTTTGTTTGAGCCACTGTTTGATGAGCAAGACGCGATCATTTCCGACAGCCTGAACCATGCTTCCATCATCGATGGCATCCGCATGTGCAAGGCCAGCCGTTACCGCTATCGTCACAATGACATGGCTGATCTGGAATTGCAATTGCAAACCGCCGCTGGTTCGGGCAAGCGCCATAAATTGATCGTCACCGATGGCGTATTCTCGATGGATGGCACCGTGGCGCAACTGGACAAGATTTGCGACCTGGCCGACAAGCATGGCGCGCTGGTGATGATTGACGAATGCCACGCTACGGGCTTCATGGGTACGCATGGCCGTGGTACCCACGAACACCATGGGGTGATGGGCCGGGTTGATATCATTACCGGTACCCTGGGTAAGGCCCTGGGTGGCGCGATGGGTGGTTTTACTTCGGCCAAAAAAGAAGTGATTGATGTATTGCGCCAAAAATCGCGTCCGTATTTGTTCTCCAACACGCTGGCACCGAGCATTGCCGGTGCCTCGGTAGCGGTGCTGGAGCGTCTGGTGAAATCGACCGAATTGCGTGATCGCTTGCTGGCCAACACCACGTATTTCCGCCGTAAAATTGGCCAACTCGGCTTCACCCTGAAACCCGGTTTGCATCCGATTGTGGCGGTGATGTTGTTTGATGCGCAGTTGGCGCAAAAATTCTCGCAACGTCTGGCAGAACTGGGTATTTTCGCCCCCGGCTTTTTCTATCCGGTGGTGCCCATGGGTCAGGCCCGGGTGCGGGTGCAGTTGTCGGCCGCGCATACGCTGGAACAACTGGATAAAGTTTTGGGTGCCTTTGTACAAGCAGGGCATGAATTGGGAGTTTTAAAAGCATAAGGGAGTAATCATGGAACGCATTCTGGTCATTGGTGCAAACGGGCAAATTGGTAGTGAA
>JBDLSU010000123.1:0-15114 GCA_039799405.1 Pseudomonadota bacterium
CATATTGAATACCACACCACCGAAGAAGTGGGCGTCATTCATTGGTGCGTAGGCACCGTTGATGGCTTTCACGGTATTGCGTGGGCATGTGAACGAATGCGGCGCACTGGGTGTCTTGCTCAGGCTATTCATGTTATAGGTAGCAACATTGGTGTTATTGAGCGAGCAGGTGGAGCCGGATTGTGTTACATCGTTGTAGCCAAAATTGGTGCCGTATTCATATTGGCTGGTTTTGGCATTGCCGCCAGGGCCAGTGCCGGTCAGGGCAGTGTGGATACCGTTCCATTGTTCAATCACGGCACCGGTGTTGGCATCGAGCATATAGAAAGGACGGGTCGGGGTGGCAGTATCGACGCCATTGAACGACACCACATACACCAGGTGCGCTACGCCAGCAGCGTTTTGCTTGACATACAATTTGGCGTGATCGTTTTCAGTGTTAAAAATTTGTGCCAGTGTTTTGGCTTTGGCCAAGGCATCGGCTTTCGACAGCACAGGCTTGACGCTTGGCAGATCATTGGACAGGTTGCGCAGCAGATTGCCAGTTACGCGTGCTGCGCCAGTCAGGTCGCGGTGTTCTACCACCACTTCGTTCCACACAGGTACGCCCTGGTGCATTTGCACATGGCGGGTAACGGCGCTGCCATTGGCAAATTTGTGGTTACGTTCGGCGTGCAGATCATTTGCACCCAGGCCCAGGTGTTGATGCAGGGATGCGTTGGCGGTGAGTGCTTTGGAAGCATGTTTTTCGAGGTTGACGCGTTCAGCGGCAATGGCACTTGTGGCACCAAAGGAAACAGCGATCAGGGCAGCTAACAGGGTAGGGCGAGCAATACCATTCGATGCAAATTGCATAGTTGTGTCTCTTTCTATTTAATAGATTAATTGTCAAGGATGTATGGTGCTACTTGTCGTGAGGAAGGGCCTCACTTATTGGCACATCTTGCATGCGGCGAAATGATTTGGCCGCATGTTCTGCCGTGGAGTATTCTTTGTTGTCCTGCGGCATGGGGTCGAACTATAAAGCAAGTTTGTTCGACTTGGCAAGGGAATATTCGCAGTTTTTTTGAAAAATATTTTTCACGACTATTCGTTTGTTTGTGCTGCTTTGATGGTAACATCGCGTGCTATTATTGCAATATAAATCCTGTCTTTAAAGTAATTTTGTGTGGCTTTAACGAGTCACCAACATCGGTATATTTTCATCGCACCAGGGTAATAAGTTCAAAACCTGTCACCGGGACCAATCGAAAGATCAGGCAAAACCTGGCTCTGGATGAATCAATCTGAATCAACCTGAAAAAAAGCCCGCAGGGCGCGGGCCAAAGACTTGCTACTCAATGGAAGGGAATACCGTTTTTATTGTCACCAGAAAACCACGACTCAAACGGCCTTGCTCATCAATACACCAGCCACCAGCAGTGGCAACATCCGTTTTGCAAACATGTTTGTCTTCGCTATGCCCAGAAAAAACGCTTCCGCGTCAGAAACGGGGAAGCGTTTTCACGGCATTATCTTTTTAGATCTTACTTAACTGTTGCCACCAGCGAAGTGCCACTCACTGCCGAATAAGCATTCAACAACAGGTAGTAAGTGCCTGCTGCCGGGCTGGTGTAGGTAATGGTTTCTGCATTGGTCGAACCGTCTGACTTCTTGGTGTAAGACGTGGTGGTGGGCGCGGTGGTTACCCGTGCATAGATATCACCGTCACCTGTGCCGCCAGAGAGTTTGAATACCAGGCTGGTCTTGCCAGTTGGCACCACAATCTTGAACAAGCGCGAAGCACCTTTAGCAAGCGAAATGCCGCTGACTGGTACACCGCTGGTCAAAGTGGTCGGTGTTGTAACGACAGTGCCACAAGAAACGCCAACAACATTAAATGCTGCAGTTACATCGGCTTTGTTGTAACCCAGATCCGTTGCTGCTTTTTCTACGCCGCAAGCACCTGCATTGAAGGTACTATTCGCAGTCCAGTACACGTCATTGGCGTGGGCCATGACCTGGAAGGCTTTCTTGGTATCCCAGCCAGCGGTTTTTGCCAGTGTGTAGAAGGCCTTGTTATACACGCCGGAACTCAGATGCACGTCCAGGCTGTCGGTGTAGTTGCGAACGTGATCAATCGAGCGCCCATCCTGAGTCGGGTTGGCAAAATAACGCAATGCGCCACTTGCTTTGAAAATTTCTGCGCCAACCAGCCAGTCATTGGTGCCACGGGAGAAGAATTCTGCCGCTTCACCCGCCATATCCGAGAAGGCTTCATTCATACCACCGGATTGCTTCGAATACACCAGGCCGGATTGTTGTTCCGTAAAGCCGTGCGACACTTCATGCGCAGCCACGTCCAGCGATACCAGTGGGTAGAAGGTGTTGGCACCATCACCGAAGGTCATTTGCTGGCCGTCCCAGAATGCATTTTCATACGCAGTCTGGTAATGCACACGCATTTTCAGTTTTTGGCTGATTGGACGAATGCCCAGATAGCTTTGATACATGTTGAACACCACGTTGCCAAAGAAATGGGCATCATTCAAAGGCGAAAATGCGCCGTTGATCGATTTCACGGTATTGCGTGGGCAAGTGAAAGTGTGGGTTGCGGTGTTGCTTGTGCCGCCATTGAGGTTGACAGTGAACACATTCGGGCTATCCAGGCTGCAAGTGGAGCCGCTTTGGGTCACACTCAGTGGGCCATATTTGCCGCCGACCTGATATTCGTATTGGCCGGTTTTGGTATTGCCGCCAGGGCCGGTGCCATCAACGTGGTTCAGACCTTCCCATTTGTCGAGCACTGCACCCGTGTTGGCATCGATCATGAAGAATGGGCGGCTTGGTGTTTTGGCGCTGTCATTCATGAAGGAAACCATGTAGAACATCTGGGCGGCACCGTTGGCACCTTGTTTGATGTACAACTGGGCTTTTTCATTGCTCGATTGCTGTGCGCCAGCCAGCGCTTTGGCTTGCTGCAATGCAGCTTGCTGGCTGATTGTTGCTTTAACGCTGGGCAGATCGTTTGCCAGGTTGCGCAGCATGCCGCCAGTCATGGCCGGGGTGCTTGCGCCCAGTGCATTGGCTGGTGTTTTGGAGACGATGGCCTCACCCCAGACTGGTACACCCTGGTGATATTGTTGATGACGGGTGATGACGTTGCCATTGATGGTTTTGCTGCGCAATGGTTTCAGTTCATCAGCACTCAAACCGGTCAGAGCGTGTACGGTTTGTGCAGCCAGGCCAGGTGTGGCAACGACTGTTTCCAGATCCACGCGTTCAGCAGCCATGACACTGCATGCGCTGGCCACCAAAACGGTCAGCAGGGCGGGACGTGCTACATAAGTCAATGCATTCTTCATTTTTTAGTCTCTCTCTTATTTGATGATCAGGGTTTTTCCCCATATTTTCCAGTTGCACAAGAACAACCGGGCTCCACTAAACGGCTTGCCCTGAATGCTGGCAAGCTGCCTAATTCTGTGTGAAATTGCTTTTTTATACAACTTTAATTCTTGCCAGTGGCATCCTGCAGAAGCGGGAATCAGATCACAATTGTTCTGACTATTGCCTGTGACTCCGGTAAATCCAATGCTAATTAATTCACTTCAGCGCAATGGAGATAACTATACACCAATTTATACTTTAATCGTAAAAGATTGAAAAATTATTTTTATACACTTTTTTCATGCATTTTTGAATGTAAAAATCAGTTGATTCCAAAATGCAAGGAAAATATGGAAACATTTCTTCAAAATAGTGGTTTAGTCTTAAGTTTGGCAGATAAGCTATTTAAATGCTGAATTAAGTCAGGCAATTTTGCTTGCGCCTGCAGCTTTTGGGTTTCGCTTAAATCGTGATAGGTCTTGGTGGTTTGAAACCATTCAGCGCTGATACTGTCGTCCAGACGCTTCGAGATCAGATGCCAGGCGTAGGCATCGACCGGATTGTTTTCTTGAAGATACATTTCTGCGATGATCCCGGCCGAGCGAATATTGCCGGACGCCAGTGCTTGGGAGAACGATTGGCGCGCCAGTGTCGGATAATCGGCTTTGGGATCGAATTCCGGGTTATTTCTCTGGCCGTTCAATTCAAAATAGTATTTTTCACCCAGGTGTACCAGGGCAAAGGCGTCGCCTTTTTTTGCCAGATCCCTGAGTGTTGCCAGATTTTTGGTGTAGTAGTCCGGCGGCACCATATAGCCAAGCTTTTCCATCTTTTGCCGCCGGGCCACTTCTGCCGCGGAAAGCACCTCCTTGTCCGGCGCAGCGGCGGCGGGGTTGCCCGCTGCCGCCTGGGTGGGTGCTGCATGAATGTCGCCCCCGCTGCCAAAGGGTGATGCGGGTAAGCTGCTTGCCTGGCTGTTGCTACCGGGGCGGTTTGCTGGCGGGTTATTGCTTTGTTCTGCCTGGCTTACTGGTTTGGCAGCGTTGGCACCATTGGCATTTTGCAGTGTGCTGCCCGGGGTGTTGGCCTGGACTGGCCTGTCGGTTTGCATCGAGTAGATGCCGATGCCAAGAACGGCAAGTGCAAGCAGGGTGGGTACGATGGGTTTCATGCTATCAGCCCGGAAAGAGTGGTTTGCTTGAAAAATGCAGGTAGCCAAGCGGGCTTGACTACCTGCTTGCGATGATCAGACCCGTGGCAGGGCGTTGAAGCATTTCACCAGACCATTGGCATAGCCCCAGCGGGTGTAATAGTCGCGCTGGGAAGGGGTGCCATGTTCTGCGTAGTCGGCTGCAGCACGGGCGCTACTGACCGCCGCCGCCAGGAACGAGGCATAGCCCAAATTGGTCTGGGCGTACTTGATGAAGGAACCACCGCTGCAATCGGCTTG
This sequence comes from Pseudomonadota bacterium, assembly GCA_039799405.1. Lineage (GTDB taxonomy): Bacteria > Pseudomonadota > Gammaproteobacteria > Burkholderiales > Burkholderiaceae_D > CAMBDR01. The sequence continues at coordinate 4,817 of JBDLSU010000123.1, forward strand.
CAGTTCCTGATACGGGGAACTGAGACGGATGTTCTTGGTGAACTGGATCGAGTGACCAAATTCATGTGCCAACACCATTTTTGCTGCGTAATTGCCATGCTGGTTTTCCTGGCCTTGCAGGAAGCTACTGCCAACACTGATGATGCTGGGGCCGCAGGCCATTGCGCTCAGTTGGCGTTCACCGCAAGCATATTGGTTCAGGTAAATGGTTGGACGGGCATAGCTGCCCATCAGGCCGCGAATTTCGCTGCCGGTTTTATTAACAAAAGTGCTATTTACTGTGACAGAGTTGGCGGCAGAGGTAATGCAGAGCAGGCCGACAGCAATGGAAAACAAAGTCTTATTCATAATATCTCCTCAGTTTAGTGTTGTAATTAGCCATTGATTTATATCAATTGGAAAAATAACCTCATTATACAAAATTTGCATAACTCGTCGGTATGCTCAAATGATAATTTGTGCGCTGCAAAATTGAGAATCAAGCAATCCGACCCGGTAAGTAAAACCGATTTTGCCTGATATGTAAAGTGGTTTTTTTGCTCTGTCGTGCCCAAGGTCACACTAATTTTGGATTCTGCGTATTAAATCATATCTTTTTCGACTAAGTTCTGGAGTTATCTCACAATTTGTTAAAAATAAAACGAAACTATGCCGATTTAGTAAATGCAGAAATGACTTTTATCGAGGCAATGTGAAAAATGGCGAGCAGCTTATTTCAAAAGAAATCGTGTTGTATTTGCACTATTTGATCAAGGCGCGAATACGCAGCAAGCAGCGCGATGACAAGCCCGCATCGCAATGGCAGCAGAAATGCCAGCGGAAATCCCAGCGGAATGGGCGATCAGGCAAGATGGTGGGGGATGAAGAATGGCGGTAGCAGGGGGCTACCGCCGTTTGTGATTTGAGTGATCAGCGTGCCAACTGTAATACCCACAGCGAAACCACTTCATTTGACCGCACCGCATGCAGCGGGTCGGCCTGGTCCTGGGCGCGGCGGTGGCGTGGCCGGGTGTCCAGCCGTGTTTTGACTTGTAAACCAGCCGCTTTGATCCAGTCGTTCAGTTGTTCGCGCGAGCGCATGCCCAGGCGTTCGGCCAGATCGGACAAGACCAGCCAGGCCTGGCCGTGAGGCGTCAAGTGCGCCGCTACACCGTTTAAAAAGCCGCATAGCATGCGCGATTCCGGGTCGTAAATGGCCGCTTCCAGCCTGGAACTGGGGCGACACGGTAACCATGGCGGGTTACAGACGATGACATCAGCCTTACCTTCCGGAAATAAATCAACTTGTTGCAATTGCACCTGGTGGCTCAGCCCCAGGCGCTGCAGATTGTCTTTGGCGCAACTGATGGCACGCGCTTCCTGATCGGTGGCAACCACGCTGGCAAGCCCGCGCTGTGCCAGCACTGCTGCCAGCACGCCAGTACCGGTACCGATATCAAAGGCTGTCCTGGCTTTGGGCGGCAGTTCTGCCTGGACCAGTAAATCGATATATTCATTGCGGGTTGGTGCAAACACGCGGTAATGCGGGTGGATGCTGGCACCGAGCGCCGGTATCGGGATGCCATTTTTACGCCATTCATGCGCACCGATCAAGCCTTGCAATTCGCGCAGGGGCATCACAAACGCGCTGGCGGGGGCACCGAAGGCTTCATTGAAAGCCAGTTGCAAATCCGGCGCGCGGCGTAGTGCAATCGAATAATCCGGTTCGACCGCAATCAATAACATCGATAAAATCCGCACCCGTTGCACTTGCATCTGGCGCTGGAAATGAAACGCTTCCAGTAAATTGCTGCCAGTGTAGGTTTTGGCTTTGCGCTCAATGCGACGGGTCAGGGCTTGCAATAACTGGCGCGCATTTTGAAAATCGCCGCGCCACAGCAGGGCCGTGCCTTCACACACCAATTTATAAGCCTGGTCAGCATTGATGCGGTCATCGGCCACTTGCACCTTGCGTGGCAGCGGGCTGCCGTTTTCCGAACGCCATTCTGCCTGGTGGCGGGTGTCGGCTTCATTCCATTGCACTATATCGCTCATGGCGGGCTTCTCAAATTAAGGTGGAAAATGAAAAAACGGCCAACGCGGCCGTTTTTTCAGGGGAGACTTCTATTGGATTCGATTAACGATCCGCAAACGAACGACGTGCGCCATAGCTCTTGGCCGCGCCCGGCGCACTGGAAGCGCCCGGTTTGCTGAAGCTACGCTGGCCTGGCTTGCGATTGTCGCCCGGCTTCCAGTTGCTGGGGCGGCTGCGTGGTGCGGCCGCTTTTTTCGGCTCGAAGCCTTCGATCACATTGACCGGAATCAATTGCTTGGTAAAGCGCTCGATCCGTTTCACATTCACGCCTTCAGCATGGTTGACCAAAGAAATTGCCAGACCATTGCGCCCGGCGCGGCCAGTACGGCCAATGCGGTGTACATAATCTTCCGGAAACTTCGGCAGATCGTAGTTGAATACGTGGGTGATGTTTGGAATGTCGATGCCGCGCGCTGCCACATCGGTTGCCACCAGCACCTTGACATGGCCGCGACGCAGGCTATCGAGGGTGCGGTTACGTGCGCCCTGGTGCATGTCACCATGCAAGGCGGCAGCCGAGAAACCGGCAATATTCAGGCGATCAGCAATGGTATCGGCATCGCGTTTGGTTGCAGTAAACACCACGGCCTGGTCCAGCGAAACATCGCGCAGCAAATGGTCGAGCAAGCGGTTTTTGTGCGACAAGTCATCAACAAAATGCACGCATTGCGAGATATTTTCATGCTTGCTGGTGGCGCTGGCGATTTGAATGACGAAGGCGTCTTTGGTAATGCGCTTGGCCATATTGCCAACCACGCCATCGAGCGTGGCGGAGAACAACATGGTCTGGCGGGTGCTTGGCGTGGCATCGACGATTTTTTCGATGTCTTCGATAAAGCCCATGTCCAGCATGCGGTCGGCTTCATCGAGCACCAGAATTTGCAGTTGTGAAAAATCGATTTTGCCCGATTCCATATGGTCGATCAGACGACCCGGGGTAGCGACCAGAATTTCCGGATTTTTCGCCAATAACTGCATCTGTTTCGGGTAAGGCATGCCGCCCAGAATCGACACGGTGCGAATGCGACGCAGGCCGGAGCCGTATTTTTCGGTGGCGGTGGTCACTTGCAAGGCCAGTTCGCGGGTTGGTGTCAATACCAGCATTTTGGGCTGCGCGGCCTTGAAGCGCACGCGTTCACCACGGGCACGGGCGGCCTGGTTTTCCTGATTCGGGGTACGGGCGGGCGGTGCAATTTGCTCTTGTGCAAATTTGTGCAAAGCGGGCAACATGAAGGCGGCAGTTTTGCCGGAGCCGGTTTGCGAAGACACCATTAAATCACGGCCTTCGATGGCCGCAGGAATTGCTTGCGATTGAACCGGGGTAGGTTGGGTATAACCTGCCTCGATCAATGCTTTGAGGATGGAAGGGTGAAGACCGATTGTTTCAAAAGTCATTATTCTCTTTCGTGTAAATCAGCGCCTGTGCCTGGGCCAGACGCAAAAAAGCGACGCGAACCAACAAACGAAATGACTCAATACTAAAAGAAATTTCGGCACAAAAGCTTTGCGCCGGGACGGTGTCTGCTTGACACACAAGGCGGAATGGCTTTAATTGCCCTTCAATGGGGAAGGGACAAAGGTTGCGTTGCTACTGGGGGTACTGCTGGAAAACTTCGGGGGTATTACCTTGTGCGGATTCTGTTGGTTGCACAGAATTAATGTTTCAAATAAAACAAATATTGCACCGCACAAGCAGAACTATACAGCATTTTTCGCTTTTGCGCCATGCCTGCAAGCATTTTATTCCAGCAACGGCGTGAATAAATCGCGATATGTGTGGTTTGTTGCAGGCAAGGGCACCCGGGGCAGCGTCGTCCCCTGATCCGGGTAGCATCATGGGCAGAATCAAGCGTCTTTGGAATCGGCGTTCAATCCCATGGTATGGGAGAAGCCACCATCGACATAGCTGATTTCACCGGTAATACCGGAAGCCAGGTAAGAGAGCAGGAAGGCCGCAGTATTGCCGACTTCTTCAATTGTTACATTGCGACGCAGTGGTGCATGCTCTGCCACAAAGTTGAGCAGCGAACCGAAGTCTTTGATGCCGCTGGCGGCCAGAGTCTTGATCGGGCCAGCCGAAATACCATTGACGCGGATACCACGCTTGCCCAACGATTCGGCCAGATAGCGCACCGAGGCTTCCAGCGAGGCTTTGGCCAGGCCCATGGTGTTGTAATACGGAATGGCGCGCATGGCACCCAGGTAGGTAAGCGTGAGCAGGGAAGCGTCCGGGCTCAACATGGGCAAAGCTGCCTTGGCCATGGCTGGAAAGCTATAGGCTGAAATGTCATGTGCGATGCGGAAACCTTCGCGCGAAAAACCATCCAGAAAATCACCAGCAATTGCTTCACGCGGGGCAAAACCGATCGAATGTACCAGGCCATCGAGTTGATTCCAGGATCTACCCAAATTGGCAAACAGGGCAGCAATTTGTTCATCGCTGCTGACATCGCAATCAAATACCAGATCACTGCCAAATTCTCTGGCGAAATCGGTAATGCGATCCTTGAAACGGTCGCCCACATAGGTAAAGGCGAGTTCGGCGCCTTCGCGCTGGCACGCTTTGGCAATGCCATAGGCAATGGAACGATTGGACAACAGGCCAGTGATCAGGATTTTTTTGCCTTGCAGAAATGCCATGTAAAACTCCAATGAAAAAACGAAAAGCCAGCGCAAGAAGCGTTGCGCCAGCTACTTGAAGGGTCAATAAAGACCGCGATTGTAGGTGCTACGGCCGGACATTGCAACTGATTCGCCAAAAATCAGCCGCGCCGGGCTTTGGATTTGCTGAACTTCGCTTGCACCACATTGCTCTTGCCTGTGTGGTGGCGCGCCAGTGTGGTACTGCGTCCGGCTCGCGCCCGCGCCACCCGGTTCGGCGCATGAATGGTCAGGCTTTGCCCGGGGCTGATGCTGTCACGCTGCAGGCCGTTCCATTCTTTCAGTTGTCCGACACTGACGTTGTAACGACTGGCAATGCCATTGAGATTGTCACGGCGGCCGACCCGGTGTGTCACTTTGCGGGTATCGGCGACATCCGGTTCCATCGACATGGTGGCATTGTCGGCAATGTCGGCCGCTGGCGCGGTATTGCTGGCTACGCTGTCGGGCGTTTTCGGCACCAGGATGGTGGAACCGGCCCGCAAGCGCATTTTGGGGGGAATATGATTGGCTTCTCGAATCACATCGGGCGTAGTGGAAAACTTCGAGGCCAGTGCTTCGATTTTTTCGCGCGCCGAGGTAATGGTGTGGGTGGTCCAGGTGGTCAGGGTGCGGCCCCATTGCGCCAGATTGCTCTTGAACTTGTCGGCGTTTTCCGGTGGTAGCAAAATTTTGGTTTCACTGCCGGTAATGACCGGGCGATTGAATTGCGGATTAAGTGCCTTGAATTCATCGAGCGGAATTTCCGCCAGTTGCGCCGCCACTTTCAGGTCGATATCAGCAGTTTTTGCCACCGAAGTAAAGTAGGGCTGGTTTTCCAGTTTGGGCAAGGTCAGATTGTATTGCGCCGGGTTGCCGATGATGTTTTTCACCGCCTGTAGCTTGGGCACATAATTGCGGGTTTCAAGCGGCATCAGGCGCGACAGGCTATTGAAGTCAATCGGCAAACCCGCAGCCTGATTGCGTTTGATGGCGCGCTGTACCGAACCTTCGCCCCAGTTATACGCCGCCAGCGCCAGTTGCCAGTCGCCAAACATGCCATACAGGCGCTGCAAATAGGTCAGGGCGGCGTCGGTGGAGGCAATGACATTGCGCCGCTCATCGCGAAACAGGTTTTGCGTCAGATTATAGTCGCGCCCGGTGGAGGGAATAAATTGCCACATGCCCGCCGCTTTGGCGCTGGAATAGGCTTCCGGATTAAAGGCTGATTCAATAAACGGCAACAGCGCCAACTCGGTTGGCATGCCACGCTTTTCCAGTTCTTCCAGCACATGGTACAAATAGCGCGAAGCCCGCACCGTGGTGCGCTGGATATAGTCGGGGCGGCTGGTGTACCAGTTCAATTGATTCGAGACCAGCGGGTTTTGCAAATCAGGGATGGCATAGCCGCGCCGGATACGCGCCCAGACATCGATTTCTTTCAAGCCCGGCTCCAGCAAGGGCGTATCGCCGATACTGCTTTCCGCGCCGGGTGGGGTAAAGGCATCAATGGTGGAGAGTTTTAAATTCAGAGTGGAACTGGAAGCCGGGTTGAGGGGGGAGCTGGTTTCATCGGCACTCGCAATGTTGGCGCAAGATGCAGCCAGCAGGGTAGCCAGGACGAGGCGGGGTAGGTTTTGAATTCGCATAGGTTTCCATTATTGATTGATTGCCAATAGTGGGTGTCAGTCACAGTCTTGCGAGTGTAGTTAGAGCACTTGGTCAAGTCAAGAAAAATGTCGGTTTGGTGACAGATTTTTTTGATTTTTTTGCCAAATCGGCCGTAAATTTCCTTGTGGAAATGCATTGATGCCATCGCTTGTGCGGGCGCACAAAAAAAAAGCCCACTCGAAGAAGTGGGCTGAAATCTATTTTCCAGGAGGAGAATATAGAAGAGACAGGCGCATTATGGGTGGCTGACTCTTATACGTCCAATTTATCTTTATGATTTCAGTTATATTTATTCTGAATAATGAGGCGCAATGCCGCACTTAAACCAGGCTCAGGGCGCACGAACCGTCCGGATAAGTGGCTGCATAACACCGGGTGCATTGCGGGCAAAACAGGTGCGCCCGCTTGACCCGTTCCTGCCGCAATACCAGTTGCAAATTAACATCCTGGCACACCGGGCAGACTTCACGCATGGCACCAAAGGTGCGCGGATCTTCGGCTTGAAAGCCTTGCTCGACCCGCACCCCTTCTATCACACTTTGCGGATCAAGTTCCAGCAGATGTAAAAGTGGCGGCGGTTCATGGTCCCGGCGTTCCTGGTGTTGTCCTTGGTTCATGTGGGTCTCCTGATGTTATCGTTGGGTGTCGGCGAAAAAACATCCTGCTTTGAGGATAGAGTATTTTTCATTTACCGCAAGTGCCATTTTGCATGGCGCAGGCCGATAATTATATCGACCTGCTTGAGCATTGCGTAATATATTGGGGTTTGAATCCAAATGCAATGGTCTTGCTCATCCTGATAGGGTGCCACGGGCAGATTTATTTACGCGCTGGCAGCAGTTGGCGCGGGTTGCGGGACAATACGGTTGGCAAAGCCTTGGGCAGGGTATTGGGGTAATCGCGGCTGAAATGCAAGCCCCGGCTTTCCTGGCGTGACAAGGCGCTGTCGATGATCAGGGCGGCCACATCGACCAGATTGCGCAATTCCAGCAAGTCCGGCGTGATGCGGAAATTGCGGTAATACTCGTCAATCTCTTCTTTTAATAGCGAAACGCGGTGCTGCGCCCGTTCCAGCCGCTTGGTAGTGCGCACGATGCCGACGTAATTCCACATAAAGCGGCGCAATTCATCCCAGTTATGCGCAATCACCACTTCTTCATCGGCATTGGTGACCCGGCTTTCATCCCAGGCCGGAATCGCCGGCAAGTTCAGGCGCGGCTGCTTTTCAATGTCTTGCGCCGCAGCCTGGCCCAGCACCACACATTCCAGCAGCGAATTACTGGCCAGGCGGTTGGCCCCATGTAAGCCGGTACAAGCCGCTTCGCCCACCACATACAGGCCGGGGCGATCAGTGCGGCCGAGCGTGTCGGTGACTACGCCGCCGCAGGTGTAATGCGCCGCTGGCACAATTGGAATCGCTTGTTTGGTAATGTCGATGCCCAGCTCCAGGCAGCGCGCATGGATGGTAGGGAAGTGTTCCAGCAAAAATTCCGGGCTCTTGTGGCTGATGTCCAGATGCACATAGTCGAGACCACGTTTTTTCATCTCGAAGTCAATCGCGCGCGCCACCACGTCACGCGGGGCCAGTTCGGCGCGCTCGTCATGGGTGGTCATGAAGCGCTCGCCTGCGGCGCTGCCGGCTTCCGGCGGCAATTTCAACAAGCCGCCTTCACCGCGAATAGCTTCGGTGATCAGAAACGATTTGGCATAGGGGTGATACAAGCAGGTCGGGTGGAACTGGATAAATTCCATATTCGAGATACGGCAACCGGCGCGCCATGCCATGGCAATCCCGTCACCGGTAGACGTGTCCGGGTTGGTGGTATACAAATACACCTTGCCCGCGCCGCCAGTCGCCAGCACGGTTTGCTGTGCCGCAAAAGTCAATACCTTGCCGGTTTTGACATCTTGCACATACAAACCATAGCAACGCGGCTGGCCGCTGCGCTCACCCAGTTTGTTGGACATGATCAAATCAATTGCGCAGTGGCGTTCAAACAGGCTGATATTCGGGTGGCTGCGCACCTTTTGTTCCAGCGTTTTTTGCACCGCTTGGCCGGTGGCGTCAGTAGCATGAATGATGCGGCGCTGGCTGTGGCCGCCCTCGCGCGTCAGGTGAAAGCCCAGTTCGGCGGTTTGGTCGCGCGTGAACGGCACCCCTTGCTCGATCAGCCATTCAATCGCCAGGCGGCTGTTTTCAATAATGAAACGGGTGGCGGCTTCATCACACAGGCCCGCGCCCGCTACCAGCGTGTCAGCAATATGCTCGGCATAGCTGTCGTTGGAATCGAGCACCGCCGCAATCCCGCCCTGAGCCCAGCTACTGGCCCCATCCAGCAAGGCCCGTTTGGAAACAATGGCGACCTTGCGGCTTTTGGCCAGGTGCAAGGCAACCGACAAACCTGCCAGCCCACTGCCGACAATCACAACATCAAAATTCATAAATTTTAAGAGAGCAAAAAGGGGAAGAGATGCCAAACCAGTGATTATGAAGGCATTTTGACAGCGACACAAGCCGGATAAACAACGCGGGCCGACATGCAAGCTTGAAAGATTGAAATCGGCAACCGGGCAATCATGTTGCATTTGGTAGGAATTGTCGCAAATGCTCATCATTTCTCATGGAAGGCCCCGGCAATACGGTCGTGGTTTGATAATATGGGAAAAAACTGTTCGCACCCTTCGTGTTCTGACCACCTTGAGGAATGCATGTTGAAACACCCGGACCCCGCCATGGCACTCGATGGATTACGTCATCTGCTCAGCGATGAAGCCATGTTGATGGCGAGCCCCAATTTGCTGGAATTTGGCGACGCCGATGTGCAAGTCATGGCCGATTTCACCAGCCAACTGGAACCGTACAGCATTCATTTTGGTGCCCGCCTGTACGACTATCTGCAAGCCATTCCGGATCTGGCCGGATTTGAGCTGGAATCATTAAAACACCGCCAGTCTGCCTATTTTTCCGCGTTGCACAATGGCTGGATCGATCCCCACTGGGTGCGCAACCGCATAGATCTGGGCCTGAACCAATACCGCATCGGCCTGATGCCGCGCTGGTATCTGGATGTATATCAAAAAATCCTGCTCGATCTGCTACCGTTTTTATGGGAAATACATGGCACCCAACTGACCGATTTCCACCGTTGTTTCCAGTCGCTGGCGAAAGTGGTCTGGTTTGATCTGGCGGTGGCGTGTGAAAATTATTTCAACAATGATGAACGCGGCCTGGCGTTTCACGAACAAATTGAAAAAATGAAGTTACAACTGGCTCTGCCGCAGGTAACCGGCAAGCAATATTTGCAACTGATGACGGCCGAACTGTCGCAGGCGCTGCATGTACGCTACGCCATGGTGGCGCAGGTGCGCGGCCCCTCGTACCGGGTGGCCGATATTCTGGCCATGACCGACCACGGCAAACCCTTGCCGGAATTTAGCTACGATCTGGAAAACACCCCGTGCGCCATGGTGCTGGAACAACACCGCTGCATTTTTCCGGCCTGCGTACAACAACTGTTTCCCAAAGATGCGGCACTGGCCATGCTGGGGGTACAAAGCTATGCCGGGGTGATTTTGCACAACCCGGAAGGCTTGCCACTCGGGATTTTGATCGTGATGCACGAAAAGCCCTTTGCCGATATTGACCGCATTGGCGAAATGATGGCAGCATTTTCCGGCCGCGCCGCCACCGAAATTGAGCGCCTGCACACCCAGCAAGCGCTGTTTGAAAGCGAAGCACGCTTTCGTGCCGCCTTTAATCAGGCGGCAGTTGGCATCTGCCATCGCAATTTCGACGGCCAGTTAATCATGGTCAACAAAAAGATGTGCGATATTCTGGGCTATCAGGAAGCCGAATTAATTAATACCCCGATCCAGCAAATTACCTGCCCCGATGACTGGGAAAAATCCGACC
>JBDLSU010000124.1:0-3567 GCA_039799405.1 Pseudomonadota bacterium
TGAAGATTACGGTGCTTGGCGCGTTGCCCTATTTCACCGGCACCACAGCCAATGGCTTGACCACCGCCAGTTACCCCGCTAGCTGGTGCGGCATGCAGCTTGCACTGGACGCACCGCCCACCATTAGCGTATCACACAGCCCAAATCCACTGGTGGCGGGGCAATCCTTTACGATGAATTGGCGTAGCAGCAACGCCAGCACGATCAGCTACGCATGCAGCAACGGCGGTGGATTAGTATTGAGTGGCAGCAGCCAAAGTGCCACTGGCACGGTCAATGCCAGCGCGCTGGCTGGTTGGGTGAGTGATGCCCCGGTTTGTAGCTGGACAGCAACCGGGTCGAGCGGTGCAAGCGCAAACTATCGGGACAGTTTAAGCACCGTCACGCCACCGCCCTTGGCCCCGGTTATTAACAGCGTCAGCCGCAGCCCGGCTACCATGACAGCGGGTAGCCCCTTCACGGTAAGCTGGAACACCAGTAACGCCAGCAACATGGCTTATACTTGTACGCCCAACGGAGGCAGTGCCGGATACAATGGCAGCGGCAGTGGGCTGGTCGCCAGCGGCAACATTAGCGGCACGGCGGCTGCCGCTTGGGCTGGCACCAGTTCAACCTGTGTCTGGACAGCGACTGGAGCAGGCGGCGCGACGGCAACTTACCGCGAAACTGTCGCAACCAATGCGGCTGCGGCCGAGGAAGTGGTTACTTATATTCACACAGATGCGTTGGGTAGCCCGGTAGCCAGAACCGATGCCAATGGTACGTTGATCAGCCGTACCCGCTATGAACCGCATGGCGCAACGGCGGCAGGGGCGGTGCCAACGATAGGCTTTACGGGACATGTGAATGATGCCAATACTGGCCTGGTGTACATGCAGCAGCGGTACTACGATCCGATTGCAGGCCGGTTCCTGAGTACCGATCCAGTCTTGACTGACGCCAATACGGGCAGTTCGTTTAACCGCTATGTTTATGCGAATAATTCGCCCTATAAATACGTTGATCCGGATGGGCGTCTTGCTACTTCGCATACCGAAAGACCTTGGGACACGGAACAGGTAAACGGGATCACGCGCCAGCGTGATCCTTGTGGCGGGGAGCCATGTTTTAGTGATGGTGCATCAGCGGCAAGTGTGGCTCCGCAAGCTAAAGGAAATAGCGTTGCTTCTGCGCCCGATACCGATACCGATCCAAACGAGCATTTGTATAAGTGGGGTGTCTTTAGGTGTTTGGGCGATTGTTCAGCCAAAACCTTTCTGGAGTTACGCCTGAATCCGGCTCCTTCGGCAATGCACAAGACACCAGTGTCCACCGGCACAATTTCAAAGGTTTCTCTTGCTGGTGGCGAATTGGGTAAAGTGATGACCGCTGTATCTGCTGAGACCAAAACCATTTGGAATTTGACCTTACCAGGTCATGCCCTTCACCCAGGCTGGGTAAGGCGTGATGTTGTTGTTCGGAATGGTGAAACTTGGGTATTAAATACCGGTGGTGGCACTGGTTGGAACCCTTTAAATATGAATGTCATATTGGCCCCGCTTGTTTGGGGTGGAACAAGTCCTGCTCGGGTGAAGTGAAATGCAAAAAACTTACTTACGGATCATTTTGGCAGGCCTGATTAGCCCATTGGTGCCATTAATTCCACTCAGTGTTTTATACTGGTTTAATACTGGCAGTACTGCGTGGTTTTATTTCATATTCTTGTTCGGGTACATCTGTATGTTCCTGATTGGGTTTCCGGTAATGGGGGTACTGATTACAGCTCGTACCGTTCGTGGTTGTGCGATTGGTGGCGGTATGACGACAATTCTGCCAGTACTATTGCTTTCAATATTTTCATTAACATCGGGTAATAAAATTTTTAGTATTGGTGCAATGGCTTGGCTTCTTGGACTATTTCTATTGGGGTGCCTGGGTGGCCTGTTATTTTATTTGATTGCTTTTAGGGGTGCCCGGCAAGGATCAAATATGAGTGAGCGCTGTTAAGTCATCAGGCCATGCGATCAGTTTGAAAGATTTGAGCGATTGTTTTGTTGGCAAACGAGGATCGTTTGTTGGCTTGCAGTAATTTTATTTTGGAAATCAAAATCTCTCGGATCATGGCTATTTGGCCGCTACTGCGCAACGATGGCGGCCAAAATTTCGTTCAGGGGTGCGCCACCAAGTCATAAGGCGCAACGGCCAGTTTCAAGCTCTGGCCCTGGCTCATTGCACTGGGGCCAACGCGCGACAAGCTCGCCAATTCAAGCGCCGGTGGTTGCGCCAAGGGCAGGAGTGCAGTCCAGTAAGCCAAGGCCACCCCAGCTACAAAGACAAATCATATTCAGTGCTCCTGAAGTCGCAATCGTCCAGCCGCCCAAGGGCGGGAGGCAACACCAGAAAAAGGCATACGCAGCAGTCCAGCCGCGTGCGCGGCAGGCAACTACAGGTAAGGCAAAATAGCGCTTCGCGAGGTAACGGCGCAGTGGTCGCGGGGTAAGCACGTTGCGCTTAACATAACGCGCCATTTGGTCGAAATTGCGCCATTCGCGCTGGCGCGCTCGGTGCCGCAACCGCTGTGCTTAGCCAGCGCCCTTCGGGTTCGCCAAACGGGGGGATGACTTGCGCCCCGCCGCCACTGCAAGAGCGTTAGGTTGCGCGCCTGGCAGCAACAAAAGAATTTGGTAGCTTCTAAAAATAAGGATAAATGTGAAAAAATCAATTCGTCGGCGCATCGGTGATTTCGTTGAGATCGACTTGGGTGATGGCAAATTCGCATATGGTCGTGTACTTGAAGATCCAGTATTTGGCTTTTATGACTTATTAGCTAGTACTACGCCACCATTGTCTGACATCTTGGTAATGCCAATTAAGTTTAAGATTTTTGTCATGAAAAATGCTATTTCGTCTGGTCGTTGGCGTGTGATTGGGAATAAACCACTTGAGCCAGAATTAGCGGCGCGAGTCAAATTCTTTAATGTTGATTCGCTCTCGAAGGAAATAAGCATATATGACTATGACCATGAAGTTCCTGCCACATTCGATAAATGCCAAGGGATGGAGTGTGCTGCAGTCTGGTCGGCTGAACATGTAGAGGATCGATTACGAGATGAATTTGCCGGTGTGAAAAATAAATGGGTTGAGTCGTTAAGCTTGGGAAATCTATTGAAACCTAAAGATTCAAAAATAGGGGCGTAATGCAGCCAAAATGCCGCAAAATCAACACCAAAGTCAAAGCAATCCCTTTAGGGAATTTGGCCGCCACTGCGCAACGGTGGCGGCCAAAGTTTTGTTAAGGGATTGCATCACCCGCCCACATGTAGTGCTCAAAGGTTCGGACAAATTCAGAAGCTGGCGTAGCATGGCCGCTTACCCGCACCCAAACCACTACCAGGAACGAATTGTTTCGCGCATCTGTAGATTTTTTGCTGTGATTCCAGTGTTTTTGATATCCCATGTTCAGTGAGCAGACGTATAATGCACAGTTTGGCAAGCTCCGCATCCGCCTTCATGGCGACGTGTTTTCGGTGCTATACGATTGAATAACTTTACATAGAGTTCAACAAATGCCCTTGATCCTGCGGGTTT
>JBDLSU010000125.1:0-6257 GCA_039799405.1 Pseudomonadota bacterium
GCGGTGGGCATGTCATTGGGTGCGCAATCACCTTGCGGCATGAGTGACGCAGAGATGCGGCAGATGCAAAAAATGGCCGATATGGCGCAGGCGCAAAGTGTCGATCAAATCGATTCAAGCAGCCAGAGCAACAAAATGGCCTGCAGCCATTGCAACCCATGCTGGGCCGCCTGCAGCTTCGCCGTCATAAGCAGCCCACAAAACCTGCTGCCCGGCATTATTTCGCAACGCCAGCGCTTTCCTGATCTGATTCAAACCCTGCGCAACGCCCCGGTTCATACGCTGGAACGCCCGCCCCGCGCCTGATTGCCCCCATTGCAAACGCTTGCGCCCTGCCCGTGCATGGCGCAGATTTTCCCTTTTTTCGCAAGGACAATCATGTTTCTCCCGATTCATCGAGCACATTTTGTGCGCGCGTGGCTCGCCCACGCATTGTGCATGACGCTGGCGCTGCATGCGCCCGCCAGCCGCGCGCAAAGCGCTGCGGCAAGCAAACCCGATACCACGCAAACCAGTGCAAGCGCAACTATCACCACAACGAACAGCAAGCCACCAGCGCAGGCCAGCAGCACACCGCTGCGCTATTGCTCGGCGTTTGCCAATTACCAGCGCCTGAATCAACAAGCGGTAAGCCCCTGGCGCAGCAGCAATGATGCCGTGTTGCAAGCAGGCGGCTGGCGCGAACTGGCTATGCACGCCCACCGCAGCATGCCCGATGCAGCCGACAAAACCAATGACAAGGTGTCCGAATGCCCGCCCGGTGTAGCAGGTGCAACCGTGGAGGCCAAGCCATGATAGGCCGACCATTGATGCTTTCCGCGCTGCTCGGCACCACCCTGTTGCTGGGTGGCTGCGCCAGCAGCAATCTGGCCGATTCGCTGCAGCAAGCGCGACGCGATACCGCCAGCTTTACCCAGGGCAATTTGCAACTGGCGCAAACGGTGGCCGAACGCGCGGAACAAATGGAGCGCGCCAGCAAACTATTGCAAAACCCCTTGCAACAGGCCGAAGCAGTGCAACTGGCTTTGCATAACAGCCCGGCGCTGCAAGCCATGCTGGCGGAACACTGGGCCAACCAGGCGCAAACTGCCCAGGCGGGTAGTATCAACAATCCGCTATTGCAATGGTCGCGTCTGAAAACGGGTGGCGAACTGTCGATTGAACGCACGCTGTCCTTCGGTTTGCTGGATTTGTTGCTGCTGCCCAAACGCCAGCAAGTGGCGCAACATCGCCTGCAGCAGCAACAGCTTGATCTGGCGGCGCAAGTGATTCAGCAAGTAACGCAGGTGCGGCAAGCCTGGGTGCGCGCGGTGGCGGCGCAGCAAAGCCTGGCTTATGCACGCCAGGTGTTGGCCAGTGCCGAAGCCAGCGCAGAACTGGCGCGTCGCATGCAGGCGGCGGGTAATTTCAGCAAGTTGATGCGGGTGCGGCAGCAAGTGTTTTATGCCGATGCCGCTACGCAGTTGGCGAACAGCCAGCAATATGTGACCAGCACCCGGGAAGAACTGGTGCGCGCGCTCGGGCTGGATCAACAGCAGGCCGATCAACTACGCTTGCCAGAACGCTTGCCGGATTTACCGGCCACGGTGCGCGATGCGGCCAGCGTCAGCCAGGGCTTTGCCTCCGGACGGCTGGATATTCGCATGGCGCAAGCCGCGCTGGCAGCGAGCGGCCAGGAACAGGGTTTGAACTGGATCAGCAGCTTGAGCGATGTGGAACTTGGCCTGCGCCGCGACAGCGCCGCAGACAGCACCAGCCGTGGTTTTGAAATCGGCCTGCGCTTGCCATTGTTTACCCTGGGCCAGGAACAGCGCGCCGCCATGAATGCGCAAACCCTGATGCATGCCAACCGGCTGCAAGCTACCGTGAACGCGGCCAGTTCGCAATTGCGCGACAGCTATGCCAGCTACCGCAGCAGTTATGACATCGCCCGGCACTACCGCGAAGAGGTGGTGCCACTGCGCAAAATTATTCTGGATGAAAATATGCTGCGCTACAACGGCATGTTGAGCAGCATTTTTGAGGTGCTGGCCGATGCGCGTGAGCAAATTCAGAGTGTGATCGGGGCGATCAATGCGGAACAACAGTTCTGGCTGGCCGATGCCGCACTGCAAGCGGCAATGGTTGGCGCACCCGTTCAAACACCATCAGGCAATGAAAATACCATGACAGGGAGCGCGCAATGAGCGATTCAAACAAATCAGGCAATCAGGCCAGCTATGCGCGGCGCGATTTTTTCAAACTGGCCAGCATTGCCGGTGGCGCTCTGGCAGCGGCCAGCGTCAGCCGGGTCGCCATGGCGGCGCTGCCGGAACCGGTGCTGCAAAGTTCGGCCAACACCATGCCGCCCCTGGTACCGAATACTGGTCGCCCGTATAACCCGGTGGTGACGCTCAACGGCTGGACCCTGCCCTGGCGCATGAATGCGGGCGTGAAAGAATTCCACCTGGTGGCCGAACCGGTAGTGCGCGAAATGGCACCGGGCATGCTGGCGCATCTGTGGGGTTATAACGGTCAATCACCCGGCCCGACAATTGAAGTGGTGGAAGGTGACAAGGTGCGCATTTTTGTCACCAATCGCTTGCCAGAACCAACCAGCATACACTGGCACGGGCAACGCCTGCCCAATGGCATGGATGGCGTTAGTGGCCTGACCCAGCCTGCAATTGGGCCGGGCAAAACCTTTGTGTATGAATTTACCGCCACGCGTCCGGGTACTTTCATGTATCACCCGCATGCCGATGAAATGACGCAGATGGCAATGGGCATGATGGGCTTTTGGGTCACGCATCCAAAAAACCGCCACCCTTTGATCGATGAAGTGCAGCGCGATTTTTGCGTTTTGCTCAGTAGCTACGACATCGACCCCGGCAGCCGCACCCCCAAAATCATGACCATGAATGATTTTAATTTGTGGAGCTGGAACAGCCGCATCTTCCCCGGCATTGATAGCCTGAATGTGCGCCAGCATGATCAGGTGCGGATCCGGGTCGGTAATCTGACCATGACCAATCACCCGATTCATATGCATGGGCATGAGTTTGTGGTGACCGGCACCGATGGTGGCCCCATTCCCAAAACGGCGCGCTGGCCGGAAGTGACCACCGATATCGCAGTCGGGCAAATGCGGCAACTGGAATTTATCGCCAATGAAGAGGGTGATTGGGCTTTCCACTGCCACAAGAGCCATCACACCATGAATGCAATGAGCCACGATGTACCAACCATGATCGGGGTAGACCAGCGCGGCCTGGCAAAAAAAATCACCGATTTGATTCCCAACTATATGGCGATGGGTGAGCGCGGCATGGGCGACATGACGGAAATGGCGATGCCGCTGCCGGAAAATACCATTCCGATGATGAATGGCGATGGCCCGTTTGGTTCGCTGGAAATGGGCGGCATGTTCAGCGTGATCAAGGTGCGCAAAAACCAGAAACCCGGCGACTATTCCGACCCCGGCTGGTTCCGCCATCCCAAGGGCACGGTGGCGTATGAATATACTGGCCCGCTTCCCGCTCCGGTGCAAGCGCCAGCGCAAACTACCCGCGCCGCCCAGCCGGAAGTGGAAGTGCAGGTACGCAAGCCGCATGGGCATGCTGGTCATTAATGGCGCAATCCTGCGGGGCTAATTTGCTGGCGGTATTTGCTGCTGGCATTTGCTCATGGCCGGGTTCTCGATTATGATCGACCTTTTGCCACGATCAGGATTGCCATGAGCGAAGTTGCCCCAAAAATCGAACCCGCCGTCATCATCGAAACCGAACGGCTGCGCATGCGGCCCTGGCAGCCCGGCGACAGCGCGCCGTTTGCTGCCATGAATGGTGATGAACGGGTGATGGAGTTTTTCCCGTCGGTGATCAACAAAGACGCCAGCGATGGCATCATCACCCGCTTGACCGACCATATCAACGAATACGGTTGGGGCTTTTGGGCAGTGGAATTGCGTGCCACGGGCGAATTTATCGGTTTCATTGGTTTGCTGGTGCCACGCAAGGAAATTCCGGCTTACCCTTGCGTGGAAGTGGGCTGGCGTCTGGCACCGCAGTTCTGGCATCAGGGTTACGCCACCGAAGGCGCACGCGCGGCGCTCGATTTTGCTTTTGACCGCCTGGGGCTGGCGTATGTGGTGGCGTTTGTGGTGCCAGAAAATACACCGTCGCGCGCGGTCATGCACCGCCTGGGCATGCGCGATATGAATCAACCGTTTATCCACCCGATGATGCCGGAAGGCAGCCGCTACCGCACTTGCTGCCTGTACCGCATCGACCGCGAGCAATGGCGACCAGCAAGCTGAAGTGCCAGCGCACTCGATCACGGCTTCATTCACATCAACCAGACCAAGGAATCAACCATGCCCAAACTGCTCTCTGCTCTCGCCTGCCTGCTGCTGGCCAGCAGCCATTTGCTGGCCCAAACCCCGGGCGATTCGCCGCAACGGGTGGAACAAAAACGCACCGATCTGAGCGGTGCGCCCGGCATGGAAGTAATTTCATCGATTGCCGAATACAAGCCGGGCGAGGGGATTGATCTGCATTTGCATCATGGGGTGGAGGCGGCGTATATCATCCAGGGCGCAACGGTGCAAGCGCCGGGCAAAGCGCCAATGGAGTTAAAAACGGGTGGCACACTGCTGAATTTGCGCGATGTGAAGCATGGTGGCTTCAAGGTGATTGGCGAGACTTCATTGAAACTATTTACTGTGCATGTGGTGGACAAGGGGCGGCCTTTGTATGATGCAACTGCGCCCTGAAGCGGGAAGCATCAGCCTCGCAGCCAAAAACGGTAAGCTGAAAAGTTTCTGAGCATAAAAAAACCGCCCGAAGGCGGTTTTTTTATTGGCCGCAAATTGCACGGCTGATGTTGATGCACATTACGCTGCTTCGCGCGCCGACTTTTTACGCTCATGCTCTTTCAGGAAGCGCTTGCGCAAACGAATGCTCTTTGGTGTGATTTCGACCAGTTCGTCGTCATCAATAAATTCAACCGCATATTCCAGCGACATAATGATTGGTGGCACCAGGCGCACTGCTTCGTCGGTACCGGACGAACGCACGTTGGTGAGTTGCTTGCCCTTGATCGGGTTGACCACCAGATCGTTATCACGCGAGTGGATGCCGATGATCATGCCTTCGTACACCGGGTCGTTGTGGCTGACGAACATGCGGCCACGATCTTGCAGTTTCCAGATCGCGTAAGCGACGGCAGCGCCATCATCTTGCGAGATCAGGACACCATTGCGGCGGCCACCGAGATCGGCCTTGCCTGGATCTACCGGTGCGTATTCATCAAAAATATGGCTCATCAAACCAGTACCACGGGTCAGGGTCATGAATTCGCCCTGGAAGCCGATCAGGCCACGTGCAGGAATGCGGTATTCCAGACGGACACGGCCTTTGGAATCGGATTCCATGTTTTGCAAATCGCCACGACGACGACCGAGTTCTTCCATCACGCCGCCCTGGTTGACTTCTTCCACGTCAACGGTCAGCAATTCATACGGTTCAAAGCGCACGCCATCCACCATCTTGAACACCACGCGGGGACGCGACACGGCCAGTTCATAGCCTTCACGACGCATGGTTTCCAACAAAATGGTCAAATGCAATTCGCCGCGACCGGATACTTCAAAAATGGTGTCGTCGTCTGTCGGTGCCACGCGCAACGCCACATTGGCCTTGAGTTCGCGTTCCAGACGTTCACGCAACTGGCGGCTGGTCACAAACTTGCCTTCACGGCCGGCCAGTGGCGAGGTGTTGACCATGAAGTTCATGGTCAGGGTTGGTTCGTCCACGCTCAACATTGGCAGCGCTTCCGGGGTGTCGGGCGAGCATACGGTGCTGCCGATGCCGATTTCATCGATACCGTTGATCAGCACGATGTCGCCAGCCATGGCTTCATCCACCAGAACGCGATCCAGACCCTTGAACGACAAAACCTGATTAATACGGGCCTTGACCGGGGTGCTGTCCGGGCCATTCATGAACACCACGTCTTGCAGCGCGCGCACGCGGCCACGGGTAATACGGCCAATGCCGATTTTACCGACGTAGGAAGAATAATCGAGGGAAGTGATTTGCAATTGCAGCGGACCATCCGGATCATCGTCACGCACCGGAACGTGTTGCAATACCGCGTCAAACAGCGGATCCATATTGCCTTCACGGGTTTCAGTATCCAGGCTGGCGTAGCCGTTCAGGGCCGAGGCGTAGACTACCGGGAAATCGAGCTGCTCATCGGTCGCGCCGAGTTTGTCG
>JBDLSU010000126.1:0-3921 GCA_039799405.1 Pseudomonadota bacterium
GAATCGGTAAACACGCGGTGGCCGAACGGGCCGATTTGGGCTTCGATTTGCTCGACCAGTTGCGCCAGGCGCTGGCGTAGCACTTTGTGGTAGTCGCGCCCACGTGCATACAAGGCCACCTGCGCCATGTGCGGCTGTTGCAGGCGCGCTTGCTCGGTCTCGCGCCAGGTGGCGGGTGTGGCTTGTGGCAAATAATCCATGCGCGCGCTGATCACGCGCACCGTGCCCGGTACCAACTCGGCAGGCCGGGCTCGTTTTACGCCGTGGCTTGCCATATAATCCATTTGTCCATGAAAACCTGCCGCCAGCCAGGCTTGTAATTCCAGTTCCGCTGCTGCCAGGTCAATATCGGTGATGCGCAGCTCGGCAAAACCCAGCGCTTGTCCGGCATGTTTGATGGTAGCGGCAAGATTGCTTAACTGGGCCGGGGAAAAGTGGTGAGCGGCGGGCGGCATCTGGTTTACAATTGATTATTCCAACGGGCATTGTATTGCATGCGATTCTTTGAAACACATTTACATGATGAAAACGGCACGCTGGCACTGGGCGTGGCGCTCTCTCGCGCGCTGCTGCCGGGGCTGGTGCTGTATTTGCATGGCGATTTGGGTGCGGGTAAAACCACCCTCACCCGTGCTTTGATCCATGCTTGCGGTTATGTGGGGGCGGTAAAAAGCCCGACTTATACCCTGCTTGAAACTTATGAACTGCATTTTGGCCCGGACACAGTGGAACTGGTGCATTTTGATTTGTACCGTATGGGTAGCCCGGAAGAGTTTCTGGATGCCGGATTTCGCGAATATTTTACCCATAACAATATTTGCATCGTAGAATGGCCGGAAAAAGGTGACCCGGTGTTGCCGGCACCGGATCTCGATATGGTGATCGAGACCGAAGGCCATGGCCGCCATATCAAATTACACGCTCTGTCTGAACAAGGTTCGCTATGTCTGTCACGCCTGCACTTCGCCCCCAATCTGTAAGCCGCCGCACCGTGCTCAAAGCCGGTGGCACGCTGCTGCTGTCGGTTATGGCCCCGGCCCATGCAGCACAAATTCTGGCGGTGCGGGTCTGGCCTGCGGAAGACTATACCCGCGTCACGCTGGAAAATGACAGTAATTTAAAGGCCAGCCATTTCATCGTCAAAGACCCGCACCGGCTGGTGGTGGAAATTGAAGGGCTGGAACTGAATCCCACCTTAAAAAGCCTGGTTGCCAAAATCCAGTCTGGCGACCCGTATATTCAGCAGGTACGCGTCGGGCAAAACCGGCCGAATGTGGTGCGCCTGGTGTTTGATCTGAAAGAAGAAATCAAGCCGCAGGTATTTACTCTGGACCCGGTGGGCAGCTACAAGCATCGGTTGATTTTTGATTTGTACCCGACCAAACCAGCCGATCCGATTGCATCTTTGATCAACAAGGGTCAATGGTCGCAAGCTGCCGCATCGATACCAAACACCCCGGATTTACCCATCAGTGAGGCCGATTTCAAGCCGGATGGCAAGGCCGAATCCAAAATCGAATCCCGGCCTGATCCCCGGGCCGATAGCAAACCAGATCCTAAACCCGAGGCCAAACCCGAACACAAGACGGATGCCAAAGCCAGCGCCGACGCGGTAGCGCATGACGAGAGTGAGGCCAAGCCGCACAAGGGCAAGCGTAGTGTCAACCGCCTGATTACGATTGCGCTCGACCCCGGCCACGGCGGTGAAGACCCGGGCGCAGTGGGGCGCGGTGGTTCGCGTGAAAAAGATGTGGTGCTGGCGATTGCCAAGCGCCTGAAAGCCAAGATTGAAGAACAGCCGAATATGCGCGTAATGCTGACGCGCGATGCCGACTTTTTCGTGCCGCTGCATGTTCGGGTGCAAAAGGCGCGCGCAGTACAAGCGGATTTGTTCATGTCGATTCATGCGGACGCCTTTGTTGAAAGCAGCGCGCGCGGTTCTTCAGTATTTGTACTATCGCAAAAAGGTGCCAGCTCCACTGCGGCGCGCTGGTTGGCGAACAAGGAAAACAATGCAGACTTGATTGGCGGCGTCAACCTGAAGGGTCACGACGCCCAATTGGCCGGGGTCTTGCTGGATTTGAGCACCACTGCGCAAATTAACGACAGTTTAAAGCTCGGCAATGCGGTACTCAATGAAATTGGCGGCATCAACCGCTTGCACCGTGGCTCGGTGGAACAAGCTGGTTTTGCGGTGTTGAAAGCGCCGGACATTCCTTCGATTTTGATCGAAACTGCGTTTATTTCCAACCCGGAAGAAGAAGCCAAACTGACGGATGAAGCCTATCAGGATCAAATGGCGAGAGCCGTACTGAAAGGCATTAAACGGTATTTCAGTAAAAATCCGCCATTGGCGAAAGGCCGCTTGGCGTAGATGCGGGCAAGTGACAAACAACATGCCAGGCAAAATAACACGTAACACTGGGAGCGCGCATGGAACTGACTGAACCGACCACCTGGGGTAATTTACCGGCGATTCGCCTGAATCATCCGTCCGGCGCGTTTGCCCTCATTACGCTATATGGCGCGCATCTGGTGCAATGGTGCAGTAGCGACGGGCGCAGCCACTTGTTTTGCAGTGAAAAGTCCAGCCGCGATGGCAAGCGGGCGATTCGTGGTGGGGTTCCGGTGATTTTTCCACAGTTTGGCGCGCGCGGCACTGGCATGCGCCATGGTTTTGCCCGTATTTCCAACTGGCGGCATGCCAGTAGTGGCAGCCATGACGATGGCACCTGCTGGAGCGAATTGGTTTTGACCTTGGCCGATGTAGCAGCAACGGCCGCACTGTCATGGTCGCAGCCGTTTGAATGCCGTTTGCGGGTTGAATTGCAAGCGCAGGCTTTGGCAGTGCATTTGCATGTCGCTAACCCGGGTACTGCGCCATTCTCGTTTTCCGGCGCACTGCACAATTACTGGCAGCTCGATGATTTGGCCAGTAGCCCGATTGCAGGTTTGCAGGGCTGTCAATTCTCAGATCAAACCAGCAACACCAGTAGCGCGGGCATTCAGGACAGTGCTGAGTTGGTCATCTCCAGCAAACTGGATCGCATCTATAGCGGCGCAGGCAATCCGGTCACACTACGCCAGCGGCACAGCCAATTAACATTGACCCAGCTCGGTTTTTCGGATGTGGTGGTCTGGAATCCGGGTGCAGAAGATGCAGCAGGCTTGCCGGATATGGCGAATGAGGAATATCACCGCTTTGTCTGTATTGAACCCGCACAAGTAGCGCCCCACGCGTTGGCGGGAGGCGCTAGCTGGCATGGCTGGCAAAGGATTGAAGTGCTGGCCTGATTTTGCTTAACTGTACTTAACTGAGCTTAACTGAGCTTGACCGCATGTTCGCGGGTTTCATGGAAGGTCAGCTTGGGCCAGCGCTCCTGGGTCAGGCGCAAGTTGACGCCCGATGTGGCCAGATACGCCATATTGCCTGCAGCATCGTATGCCACGTTATGCCCCAGCGCTTGTTCAAAGTCGGCCAGAATGCGCTTGTCGTCACAACTGACCCAGCGCGCACTGCTGATGCTGGTGCCTTCAAATACCGCATCGACGCCATATTCATTCATCAAACGGCTGGCTACCACTTCAAACTGCAGCACCCCGACCGCGCCCAGCACCAGTTCTCCGCCCTGCACTGGCTTGAACACTTGTACTGCGCCCTCTTCGCCCAATTGCTGCAAACCCTTGTGCAATTGCTTGATTTTGAGCGGATTACGGATCCGTACCTGACGGAAAAAATCGGGCGCAAAGTACGGGATGCCGGTAAATTGCAGCAATTCGCCTTCAGAAAAACTATCGCCAATTTGCATATTGCCGTGATTCGGCAAGCCAATAATGTCACCGGCGTAGGCTTCTTCGACTTGCTCGCGGCTTGATGCCATGAAGGTAACCACGCTGGACACCTTGATTTCACGCCCCAGA
>JBDLSU010000127.1:0-2938 GCA_039799405.1 Pseudomonadota bacterium
ATGATTTGCGGCCCCTTCGATTTGCGCGCAAAATCCTTGAATTCGCCTGCCAAATCGGACAGCAACTGATGGTGCAAGCCGTTTTCAGGTTCTTCGATTCCCACCAGCGGCGCTGGATTCGGGTCTTCCATCAACAACATATAGGCCAGCATTTTCAAGGTGCCATCGGACATGTCTTGTTGGTAAAACGGCTCAGCATAGCCATGCGCATAAAAAGCCAAAAGCAATCGTCGATCCGGTGCCACCACAGATTCAATACGCTCGACGCCAGGAATTTTTCGGGCAATACGCGGCAGCATCAATGCAAACCCTTGCGGATGCTCGCGTGCAATAAACTGCAAATACTTTGCCAGATTTTCCCCGGTTCGATCCAGATGCGAGTCGGCCCCCGCCATCGGTTGGCTGCGCGCCAATTGCGGTACAAAATAAGACAAATACCAGCCTGACAAAAACTCACGGAATGCGGCAATGCGGGGATGATCCGCCAAGGTGCCCAGGGTTGCGATCCCTAACACCTGGCGGTCACGCATCCTGACCTCTTCTTGCCTGCTCCCCTCTTCCGTTGCAGTCGCTTCGCCAGCCCAAACCGTGCCTACGCCATCTGTAATGGTTAAAAAGGAAAGTGGCCGACCTCTATTTTGCCCCTTGCGCCGTTGCCGCAAGCGCTCGTGTACGACCAGTACCCTGCCGTGCTGGTCACAATCAATATGCAAGGAATAACTGATGGGCCGCGCGTCACTATTTTGCCGATAGCGGATTTCAAACTTGATCGGTTCAGTACTGCCCTGGGTACGCAAGCGCTCAAAGCCGCCCCGGTGGGGTTTGTCGCAAGCCGCCTGCACACCTTCTTGCAGGCAATCCCCTATAAACCCGATGGCATCCAGCAAGCTGGACTTACCCGTACCATTGGCACCAATGACGGCAACCAGCCTGGGAAGTTCTGCTTGATTATTTTCAAAGGTCTTGCCCAGCTCAACATCATGCAAGGTGCGAAAGTTCTGAATCTTGATGCCCTCAAGAATTGCCATGGATCATTCCTCAATACGCTTTTATGGTTGCCAAATTCTAGCACCATCCTGCAGCACCCCGCATCAATCTTTATCTGGACGATTTCGCACTTTTACCGCACCAATCCCTGCCATGATAGCGATCAAAGCCGGTGATATGACGCAAGCCAAACAAGGCAATTGACGTACCCGCAACAGCTAGCATTATGCTCAGGTTGAAGCCATAAATTTTCATATATCATTGCATTTTTTATTAACGATATAGTTGAATTTTCGGGCTCGATATGGTCAAACTTTATTCACTTTCCCTGGCGCTGTACTGCATGGCTTTGAGCGGTATGGCCGCGCCCACTTTTGCTACCACCCCGGCCACCGCGCCAGCACCGACAGTCGTAAAAACCGGCACAGCCGCCAGGCCACAAGCACTGATAATTGGGGACACGTTTGTTCTCAAATCCAAAATCCTCAAAGAACAGCGCCGCATCAATGTGTATTTCCCACCGGGCTATCACGACAAACCTGACAAGCGCCTGCCCTTGATGGTGATGCCGGATGGCGGGATCGGTGAAGATTTTCTGCATGTGGCCGGTCTGCTGCAAATTGGTTCGATCAATGAAACCATGCGGCCGCTTTTATTGGTCGGGATTGAAAACACCGAGCGCCGTCGTGATTTGACGGGGCCGACCGAGAATGCGGAAGATAAAAAAGTGGCGAAACGGGTGGGTGGTTCAGCGGCGTTTCGTGCGTTTATTCGCGATGAATTGCTGCCGCACATAGAAAAACACTACCGTGTGACGGATGAACGGGCGCTGGTGGGGGAATCGCTTGCGGGCTTGTTTGTGGTGGAAACTTTTTTGCTGGAACCGGATTTGTTCCAGCACTATATTGCGATTGATCCGTCGCTGTGGTGGAACGACAAAAAACTGCTGGCCAGTAGCGGCGCGCACCTGAGCAAACACGCACGGCTGGACAAGCGCCTGTACTTTACCACCAGCGGCCAGCAAGGCATGCCGGAATTGTCGCAAAGCCTGGCCGAAACCCTGGGCAAGGTTGCGCCAGCCGGTGTGCAATGGCATTACGAACAAATGCCGCAAGAAACCCATGCCACCATTTACCACCCGGCCGCGCTGAAAGCATTTCGCATGGCGTTCAAGCCACCCGTGGCAGACAAGAAATAAGCGCCCGGCGGTGCCAGGCATGTGCTGCGTGGCGCTTGCCGTGCGGGGCCAGAGCGAACCCAACCGGCTTGTGTGCCTGCTGCGCAAAAGCTTGCACTTATCTGGCCTGCGGCCCCCGCACGGCCATGGCGTAAGCGACGCGCTGGCTACTGAGCCAGCCTGCTTCCATGGTGCCTACATGAATGCTCCATACTTGCGGCAGGGCATTGCCATCGGGCGATTGGGCAGCGCGCACATCGGCCGTCCAATAGGGGCCGAAGGTTACGTGCGGCAATAATGGAAACGGCACATGGGTTTCACCCGGATAGCGATGGGGAATCAGGATGGTGCGCAATTCTTTGGCGCTGGGCAAGCGCCAGTCGTCAAAGCCGCACAGCTTGCGCTGATTCAGGTGGTTCAGCAAATCCTGGGTATCGCAGCTCTGGTAGGCCATGAAAGGCATGCCCGCTTCGTCCTTGCCGCAACTGCCACCTTTGGCACTGCCTTGGCGGCCATCAAACCACGAATAGCTGGAAGCCGCAAATTGGGGGCCTTCGTTGGCCTGTTTTACTTCCCATACCAGGCCGGTGCTATGGTCAGCCAGGCATTGCCAGGGGCCGGCTTGTAGCGCTAAACGGGTGCCATCGATGGCCAGTTTCTGAAAGCGCGTCATCGGCACTACCGGGTCGGGCGTGGGCGGCGCGCAGGCACCGAGCAAGACAAATACGGCAGGCAGGGCCAGCGTCAAGGGTTTCATGGTGCCAACTCCAGCCG
>JBDLSU010000128.1:0-2737 GCA_039799405.1 Pseudomonadota bacterium
GCGCTCGCCGCGCTGTTCCGGCTCCACAGTACGTACCTTGGGTGGCAGCGCACGCTTGGGGATTTTGTCGAAATACTGGATCGCCAGTTTTTTGACTTGCTCAAACCTGACATCGCCCACAATCACCGAAACAGCATTATTGGGCGCGTAATAGGTATGGAAATAGCGCTGCAAATCTTCCTGGGTCCAGGCTTTGATATCGGATTCAAATCCGATCACCGACCAGGAATACGGATGCGCGGTGAAAGCCACACTATTGAGTTCTTCAATCAACGTACGATTGTTGGAATTTTCCAAACCGGTGCTGCGCTCGGACAAGACCACGCCACGCTCACTTTGCACCATTTTCGGGTCAATCGACAAATGCGCAATACGGTCACTTTCCAGATCAAAAATGGTTTCCAGTGCAAAAGCCGGAAACCAGTTGGAATACACCGTCAAATCATTGCTGGTTGAGGCGTTGTTGGCCCCACCCTTGGCTTCCATGGTACGGTCAAACATTTTCGGGCCATATTTTTTGGAGCCATTAAACATCATATGCTCGAAAAAATGCGACAAGCCGGTCACGCCGGGCACTTCATTGCGCGAACCGACTTTCCAAAAGGTGTACATATTGGCGTTGGGAATGGTGCTACTTTCCAACACAATAAACTTCATGCCGTTTTTCAGCGTGAAGGTTTTGACTTGATTGGCTTCAACCGAATGGGCCGACAAACTCAGGCCACATCCTGCTGCCAACAGCAAGAGCTTCCACTTCATGATGGGATTTCCTTAAATCAGATTTTCGGGAATAAAACTGTGCGCGTATTGTACGCCGGGCGGGGTGGAACAGGTGTGAAATCCGCTTGCATTTTTCACTGTTTAAATATACAGTATACAGTACTGTTTCAGCCCACCGGCCTTACCCCAATTCCAAAAAACCAAGCGAAGGAAATCCGATGTCCAGCCATCCCGACTCCAGCGAACTGTGCCCCTGGCACGCCGTGATTGAAGCCTGCTTTGCAGAATTCATGCAATTTTACTTCCCCCTGGCCCATGGTGAAATCAACTGGGAGCAACCCGTCCGGTTTCTGCAAGAGGAAATGGGCGTGATCCAGCAACAATTGCCATTGAATGAAGCACCCTTGCAGTGCCTGGTGCAAGTGAGTCTGCATTCGGGACAATTATGCCAGATCTATATCCTGGTGGCGTGGCAGGGCGAAGCAACATTGGCCCGGCATATGGCCCAGGTGCAAAGTTGTACCAGTCTGGGCACGGGTGGCCCGGCCGCCTGTTTTGCCCTGATGGGCCAGAACGGCCAAGCCCCGCCTGCCGCATTTACCTGGAGCTGCCTGGGTAGCCACCTGGCGTACTACTACACTTGCCATTATTTCAGTGATTTTGCCGGACAAGAAAGTAGTCTGCTGAGCAGCGACAATGGTTTCGCCTTGCTGACCCTGGCTAATTTGATCAGGCATGCCACCATGCACGATATGGCCGGACGCTACGCCCAGAAATGGCGCTTGATCCAGTCGATGTTTGAGCGGGGCTGGAGCCGGGAGCGCATCATTTTATTATTTTTGGCATTGGACTGGAGCCTGCCTTTGCCCTTGCGCTGGTCGCAACAGCTTTGGCGCAATATTGAACAATTTGAGGAGCAACAAATCATGCGTTATGTCAGCTCAGTAGAGCGTTTCGTCAGGGAACGCGAACGGCAACAAGGTATCGTTCAGGGTGAATCCAATATGTTGCGCCGCATCCTGGTGCAACGCTTCGGCGAGTTGCCGCTGTGGGTCGGCATGCAAATGCAAGGTGGCAACAGCGAACAACACGGCTTGTGGCTGGAACGTGCGCTGGCTGCGCACTCGCTGGACGAGGTGTTTCATGACGAAGTATGACGGCGCACCAGGCATGATGTGGCAATGCCTGGTGCGCCTGGTCGTTACACTGGCCGGGTGCGCAGTTCCAGCCAGTCTTTCGCCGCGCCGCTAACGAGCGGTGTCAGACGCGCTTTGACCATGGCGTGGTAATCATTCAACCATGCCAGTTCATCAGGACGTAACAGACTCAGATCCAGACAGCGGGTATCGATCGGGCACAGGGTCAGGGTTTCAAAACGCAGGTAGTCACCAAATTCGGTAGTTTCCGCCGCCTGGTTGTAGACCAGATTTTCGATCCGTACCCCCCAGCGCCCGGGGCGATAGATGCCAGGTTCGATCGAACTGATCATGCCCGCTTCCATGGCAGTATGTGCCTCCGGCATGGTTGAGGCCGCAATCGACTGCGGCCCTTCGTGTACATTCATGAAATACCCGACACCATGCCCGGTGCCATGACCATAATCAACCCCGGCGGCCCAGATCGGCGCGCGCGCAATCGAATCGAGCAGCGGCGATTTGGTGCCCTTGGGAAACTGGATCGACGACAGAGCAATCACGCCTTTTAACACCAGACTGCAATCGCGTTTTTGCGCGGCGCTGACTTCGCCAATCGCCACCACCCGGGTAATGTCGGTGGTGCCACCAAGATATTGGCCACCGGAATCAATCAGCAACAAGCCATTGCCTTCGATGGTGGCATGCGCATTTTCAGTAGCGCGATAGTGTGGCAGAGCGCCGTTGGCATTGAACCCGGCAATGGTGCCAAAGCTGGGCGAAACAAAGCCGGGGCGACGCGCACGGGCCGCAGTAATTTCGGCATCAATCGTCAATTCGGTAATGGTTTGCTGGCCCAGGTTGGCTTCCAGCCAGGCAAAAAA
>JBDLSU010000129.1:0-3567 GCA_039799405.1 Pseudomonadota bacterium
TGACCTTGATGCCGGTATAGCCGGGCTGAATGATTTTCCAGTTGAATAAAAAGGAGGTGACAAACACCAGGGCCGCAATGAGTAACACAACAATGAGGGTGATTTTTTTCATGATGCATCCTTTGAGAAAGGCGGAAAAGGGTGAGGGCTGCTGCCAGCGCATCTTACCTGATATTAGGCCCCGCAAAGTCTGATACCGTGTGGTGTGCTTTACTTTTGCTGGCGCAGCGGTTGCAACAGGCTGCGCAAATCATTGTGATCCAGTTCATACATCAGTGCCAGCAAACTGCCCAATTCGCCCGGCGGAAACCCGGCGCGCGCCATCCAGCCCAGATAGTGGCCGGGCAAATCGGCCAGCAAGCGGCCTTTGTATTTGCCGTAGGGCATTTCCCACTTGAGCAGTTTTTCCAGTTGTTGGGCTTGCATGCTGATCGGTTTGTCGTGGGTTTGAAAATGGTTGGACTGGCATGGGATTGACTCGCCAGCGATGGTGCGGGTATTGCCTGGCATGTGTTAATCTTGCCCCCGTTGAATAATTTCGCTGGATTTTACCATGCCCAATCTGCATTACCGTACCGCTACCGCGGCTGATATTCCAGCCATGTCCGTCATACGGCTGGCGGTACAAGAAAACAAACTGTCCAACCCGGCGCGCATCACGCAGCAGGACTATCAGGATCATCTGGCGGAAAAAGGCCAAAGCTGGGTGGCCGAACTGGATGGCACCATCATCGGTTTTTCCAGCGCCGCCAACGATGGCTCAATCTGGGCGCTGTTTGTCGATCCGGCGCGTGAAGGCCTGGGGGCCGGGCGACAACTGCTGGCGCTGGCGGTGCAATACCTGTTTGCCAGCGGCCATGAAAAAATTATCCTCTCCACCGGGGCCAACACCCGCGCCGACCGGGTGTATCAGGCGGCGGGCTGGCAGCGCGGTGCCATGTTGAATGCGGTGGAAGTGGCGTATAGCTTGTCGCGCCCACGTCTTGATTCATGAATTGACGGTTTGTCACGCTGCTGTCATGGCCCACTATTACACTCGCGCCTTTTCGGATGGGAGTGGATGTGATGATTTACAATCGTTTTGCCTCAATCTTGTTTTCTGTGCCATTGCTGGCGGTTTCTACGGCAGTATCCCTGAGCGGCTGCGGCGGTAGCCACCAGGAAGCGGCTTTACCGGCCAAAGTGGTCATCGGCCATCGCGGTGCCTCGGCCTTGCGCCCGGAGCATACGCTGGCGGCGTACACGGTGGCAATTGACAGCGGGGCCGACATCATCGAACCCGATCTGGTACCCACCAAAGACGGTGTACTGGTAGCGCGCCATGAAAATGAAATTTCCGGCACCACCAATGTGGCCGACAAGCCAGAATTTGCCGCCCGCAAAACCACCAAAACCATCGACAATGTGCGCGTGACCGGCTGGTTTACCGAAGACTTTACCCTGGCCGAACTGAAAACCCTGCGCGCCAAAGAACGCATTCCCGCCAACCGCCCCGGCAATACCCAATATGACGGCCAATTCCAGATTCCTACCTTGCAGGAAGTGATCGACCTGGCACGCGAGCGCTCGCGCGCAGGCCGCGTGATCGGCATCTACCCGGAAACCAAGCACCCCAGCTATTTCAAATCAATCGGCCTGGCGCTGGAAAAACGCCTGGTGGATCAGTTGCACAATGCTGGCTACCGTGGTTTGAGCGCGCCGGTGTTTATCCAGTCGTTTGAAGTGGCCAACCTGAAAGAAATCCGCAGCATGACCGATTTGCCCATCGTGCAGTTGTTGTCCGCCAGCGGCCAGCCGGAAGACTTCCGCCTGGCGGGAGACCGCCGTACCTATCTTGACGTTGCCAGCGCCAGCGGCTTGCGTGACGTTGCCAAATACGCCAACGGCATCGGCCCCTCGAAAGACATGATTATCCCGCGTGACGCGCAAAACAAACCCGGCACGCCGACCTCGCTGGTGCGCGACGCCCACGCCGCCGGGTTGCTGCTGCACCCTTACACCTTCCGCCCGGAAAACCCCTTCCTGCCTGCCAATCTGCGCCAGGGTGATGCTGCTTCGCTGACCCAGCGCGGTGATCTGGCCGCCGAAATTACCTTGTTTCTGCAAGCCGGGGTGGATGGCGTGTTTACCGATGATCCAGCCATCGGGCGTGCTGCGCTGGATGCGTTTTTGAAGAAGTGATGGTGGTCGTCCTGATGGTTGAAGCTCTGCAATCAGGACGGTTTGATTTCAAAACGCAAATAATCATTCAAATGGCGCGATTCATTTACCTCGTCATGCGGCAATAAAATATAGCGCCACGGTTTATTGCCGACACTGAGCGCATATTCCGATGCGTTTTTGCACCAGCGGGTTGCTGCCGCCGCTTTGGCTTGCACTTCCTGGCTGTCGATGTCAAGGCGTGCCTTGGTTTCTATCATCAGGGTGCAGGTACTGGTCTCGGCAATAAAGTCAGGAATGTATTCCGGCTGGTTGGCCCCCATTTTATAAAAAATCTGGAATTGCCCTTTGGCGGGTTTTAGCCATTTCAGGCTATCGCGTTCCAGAATAATGGCAAAGCGGCGTTCGGTGTCGGAATCAAATTTTTGATACTGGTACAAGC
The DNA here is from genome assembly GCA_039799405.1 of Pseudomonadota bacterium. Classification (GTDB taxonomy): domain Bacteria; phylum Pseudomonadota; class Gammaproteobacteria; order Burkholderiales; family Burkholderiaceae_D; genus CAMBDR01. The sequence continues at coordinate 2,603 of JBDLSU010000129.1, forward strand.
AGCGGGCAAAGCCGCCAAACAGCATTTGCTTGATGCGCCCGGGTTGCTCCAGCGTTTCGCGAATAGGGCGGATCGGCTGATCAGCGCTGGCGGTCACATTGCAAGGGCGCAGTTCGGTAAAGCCGCGATTGACTTTTACCTCGTAATGGCTGGCCTGCTCCCAAAAATGCGCCATCATTTGCGAGTGGATATCATTGGCGATCAAGCGGCGGTTGTGGTTGAGCACATCATGGGTTTCGGCCTCGCTCAAATAGCTTTGAAAGTGCGCCACCGCTTGTCCGGCCAGGTCATACAACAGTTCGGCGTGGGTCGGGTAGTCGATATCGTCAAAATCGATCATCGCATGCACAATATAATCTTCCAGCCGGTTTTCTTGCCGTTCCCCTTCCATCGCCATCCGGGTTTGTTCATTGGTATGCAAATTATGCGCCACCAGCTCGCGCTTGCCCGGTTGCAGGTGCAAGCGGTTCAGGTCCAGCTTGAAGGGGTGAAAGCCAGTGGTCACTTCCCCGCTTGGTACGACTGCAATGCGGGGGATATCAATGCTTTGCGCGATGATCAGTTGCGTGGTTTTGGCTACCACCGCAGCAATATCAAGTGGCCGGGTATTTTCATCGACCCCCTCCAGCATATCGGCCTGCAGCGGGCGCATTTTTTCCATAACGTCTGCCACCAGCAGCGCTTGCACTTCGGGGCGACTCAAGGCGCTGCTGCTGGGCACCAGCACCCGGTTGACTTCGTAGCGCGCTACTTCCTGGGCGCAGATCAGGGCCGCTTGTTGTTCGCCACGGTGGTAAAACAGCGGTTGTGGTGCGGCTGGCCCCGGGGTGGCGTCGCCATCCTGATCCGCTGCGGTGGCCCCGGTGTTGGTGCCGGTGTTGTCTGCGCTGCCGTCGGTGTTCGCAATTGGTGCCATCAGGCGCGCCATCAGGCTGGAACTGATGGCGTGCGCCACTTTGCGCTCA
>JBDLSU010000130.1:0-5369 GCA_039799405.1 Pseudomonadota bacterium
AAAAAAATCACACAAGGCGGCACCATCTTGTTCCATGGTCTGGCGCACAAAACCGGCTTCGGCTTCGCTCTTGCGCGATTTGGCCAGGGTGGTCGGGTTAATCGCTTCCACCACCGTAGCAGCCATGGCCTGGCGCAAGCCATAGGTGACGCGGCGCGGATCGATCAGGATTTTGCTTTGTGGCGACAAGGCAGCCAGTACCGCTGCCGCTTGCTGGTAAGGCGCAACGCTCACCTGGTCTTGCGCCAGAATCGCTTGCAAAGCGGCATCGATTTTGCCTTCTGCCACGAACAGGGTGGCATGCTCCAGATCGATCAGGGCATGCGCCACAAACACCGGGTTATAACTGACATCGGCACCGCGCAAATTAAACAGGTAACCGATATCATCCACAGTCGAAATAAAGTGCTGTTGCACACCCGCGCTGCGCATGGCTTCGCGCAGCAAGCTCAGTTTGGCAGCACGGCTGACGGTGGCTTGCGGCGGCAAGTGCTGGTAAACTGGCGCGTCGGGCAAACCAGGGCGGTCACGCCAGATTTCGTTCAGCAAGTCCAGATCCGTGCGCAGGGTAATCCCCTTGGCATCAAGCGCTTGCTGCAATGCGCGCGCGGTCGCCAAGCCCAGCACCGCACCATCCACTGCCACGGTTTGGCCGCTGCCCAGGCTGACCGCCAGCCAGTCAATATGCTGAACACTGCCCCCCGAGGAAATTTTCATCAGCGCGATCCCGCTGCCAGCCAGTTCCGCTTCGGCTTGCGTCCAGTAACGGCTGTCGGCCCACAATCCGGCAAAATCAGCGGTGACGATCAAGGTGCCAACCGAGCCATTAAAGCCTGACAACCAGGCCCGGCCTTGCCAGCGCCCCGGCAAATATTCGGATAAATGCGGGTCGGCCGACGGCACAATATACGCAGCAATTTTTTCCCGCTGCATCACCTGGCGCAATTGCTGCAAACGCGCTGTCACGGGGCTGGGGTGTATCAATTTGGTGTTGTGGATATCCATGGTGTCTCTTCAAGTTTGGGAGCGCGCCCGGGGCTGGGCCAATGTGTCGCAAAAGCGCGGCACAAGTGGCGGTATGATAGCAAGAAGCGCACCGCAAGAACACTTGAATTTACTGCCATCGTCCGGCTTTTATGCGCGCTGAATGCACTATCAGTGAAGCTAATTTGGTCAACTTGTCGTGCTTTTCCCACCTTGGCGAGCGCTATCCCGGTTGCCGGGCCGAAATGCTGGTATTTTATTCGTGGTTTGTGGTAACTTCTTACCCTTCCTACCAGCTTTTTTGAGACTGATTGCAATCCGAGGTGACCGATGTTGGACGTAGCAAACTTGACCTTTCCCCGCCTCTTGCTGCAGCATGCCAAGGCGCGCCCGCACGATATTGCATTCCGCGAGAAAGGTTTGGGGATCTGGCAAACCTGGAGCTGGCAACAAACGCTGGACGAAGTACGGTCCATCGCTGCCGGTCTGGCGTCACAGGGTTTCGGCCGTGGCATGCATCTGGCAATTGTAGGCGACAACCGGCCACATCTGTATTGGTCGATGCTGGCGGCGCAATGTCTGGGCGGCGTGGCGGTGCCGCTGTATCAGGATGCGCAAGCCCAGGACATGACCTTTGTACTGCGCGATGCCCATGTACGCCATGTGGTGGTAGAAGACCAGGAACAAGTCGATAAAATGCTGGAAATTCGCAGCCAGTATCCGGATCTGGCCCTGATTGCCTACAGCGACCCGCGTGGCATGCGTAATTATCAGCAGCCCGGTTTGCTTTCGCTTAAAGACCTGCAACAGCAGGGCCAATCCCATCATGGTGCCTCGTTTGAATGGCTGGAAGCGCAAATTGCGACTGGCAACCCACTGGATGTTGCGGTCATCCTGTACACCTCCGGCACCACAGGCAACCCCAAAGGTGTGTGTCACCCGCATCAATCCTTCATTACCGCCGGGCTTGGTGGTATGGAATTTGACCAATTGAGTCCGCATGAAGATATTTTGTCTTACTTGCCGATGGCCTGGGTTGGCGATTTTCTGTTTTCCTTCGCCCAGGCACTGGCGGCCGGATTCACCGTCAATTGCCCGGAATCGAGCGAAACCGTCATGACTGATTTACGCGAAATCGGCCCCAGCTACTTTTTCGCCCCGCCCCGGGTATTTGAAAACCTGCGTACCAGTCTGATGATCCGTATGGAAGATGCCGGACGCATCAAGCGCAGCCTGTTCCACCACTATATGCAGGTGGCCGAAAAAGTCGGGGTTGCGATTCTGGATGGCAAACCGGTCGCTCTGGCCGACCGCATTGCCTACGCCATGGGCGAAATATTGATTTATGCGCCGCTGAAAGATGTACTCGGACTCTCACGCGTGCGGGTCGCCTACACGGCGGGCGCGGCGATTGGCCCGGAGTTATTCAGTTTCTATCGCTCGCTCGGCATCAATCTCAAGCAACTGTATGGCTCCACCGAAACCTGCGCCTATGTCTGCCTGCAAGCCAATGGCCAGATTTTTGCCGACCGGGTTGGCACCCCGGCTCCCGGCGTCGAAGTCAAGATTTCTGATAGTGGTGAGGTGCTGGTCAAATCCAAAGCCATGCTCAAAGAATATTATTGCCGCCCGGAAGCCACGCTTGAAGCCATTGACGCGCAAGGTTATTTTCGCACCGGCGATGCGGGCTGGTTTGATGAAAACGGCAGCCTGAAAATTATTGACCGCGCCGCCGACGTTGGCAAACTGAATGATGGCAGCATGTTTGCCCCCAATTACATCGAAAACAAGCTGAAATTTATTCCCTTCATCAAAGAAGCGGTCACCTTCGGCAATGGGCGCGACCAGGTGTGTGCCTTCATCAATATCGATCTGGGGGCAGTCGGCAACTGGGTCGAACGCAATGGTCTGGCCTATTCCGGCTATACCGATCTGGCCTGCAACCCGGCGGTGGGTGAATTGATCGCGGGCCATATTGCCAAAATCAACTTGAGCATGGCCCAGGAAAGCGGCATGGCCTCATCACAAATCAAACGCTTCCTGATTTTGCACAAAGAGCTGGATCCGGACGATGAAGAATTGACCCGCACCCGCAAAGTGCGACGCAAATTTATTGCGCAAAAATATGCGGTGCTGATTGACGCCTTGTTCAGTAGCAAAACCAGCCAGTTTATTGAAACCCAGGTCAAGTTTGAAGATGGCCGGGTCGGTAGCGTGAGTGCCGATTTACAGATTCGTGAAGTCAAGACTTTTAGTGCCCAGGCTGCGGCCTGAGTAAGGAATCAAAAATGAATGCAACAACTTCCCAAGCCCAACCCGGCGTTGCCGAAAAGAATGGCGCAGGTCGCCAGATCGGCCCGGTGATTCTGGATTTACGCAATATTTCTCTGTCCTTTGGCGGGGTACGGGCGCTGACCGATATTTCGTTTGATGTGTGCGAACACGAAATTCGCGCCATTATCGGCCCCAATGGTGCGGGCAAAAGTTCGATGCTCAATGTCATCAATGGCGTCTACCGTCCGCAGCAGGGCGACATTGTGTATCGCGGCCAGCAGCGCAAAAATATGGACACCTATGCTGCTGCCAAGTCCGGCATTGCGCGCACCTTTCAAAATATTGCCTTGTTCAAAGGCATGAGCGTGCTCGACAACATCATGACCGGGCGCAATCTGAAGATGAAATCGAATTTTTTGCTACAGGCGCTGTACTGGGGGCCAGCGCAAAAAGAAGAACTGGCGCATCGCGCCAAGGTGGAAGAAATTATCGACTTCCTGGAAATTCAGGCGATCCGCAAAACCCCGGTCGGACGCTTGCCCTACGGTTTGCAAAAACGGGTCGAACTGGGGCGGGCGCTGGCGGCCGAACCGGAAATTTTGCTGCTGGATGAACCGATGGCGGGCATGAATGTAGAAGAAAAACAGGATATGTGCCGCTTTATTCTGGATGTAAATGACCAGTTTGGCACCACCATCGTCCTGATCGAACACGATATGGGGGTAGTGATGGATATTTCCGACCGGGTAGTGGTGCTCGACTATGGCAAAAAAATAGGCGATGGCACCCCGGTTGAAGTTCGCAATAATCAGGATGTGATCAATGCCTATTTGGGCGTGGCCCATTAAGCGTTCATGAAAGCGCAGAGGAAGCTATGGATATCAGTTTTTTTATTGAAGTATTGGTAGGTGGCCTGCTGTCAGGCGTGATGTACACGCTGGTGGCACTGGGTTTTGTGCTGATTTATAAAGCTTCGGGCGTATTTAATTTTGCCCAGGGCGCGATGGTGTTTTTTGCCGCCATGACCTGCGTTGGCATGATGGAAAAGTTCCACCTCTCGCTGTGGCTGGCGATACCCGCCACCATCGTGGTAATGATTGTGCTGGGTCTGACGATTGAAAAATTTGTTTTGCGGCGTCTGGTCAACCAGCCGCAGATCAGCTTGTTCATGGCGACCATCGGCCTGAGTTATCTGCTGGAAGGGGCGGCACAACTGGTGTTTGGCTCCGGCACCCACAAGCTGGAATTACCGATTGAAGACGTGCCAATCCAGTATTTGCTGGATCGCTTCAATATCAATATCTCGCAGTTCGACATGGCTGCGGCCGCCATTTGTACCGTGCTGGTGGCATCGTTGGCACTGATGTTTTCCAAAACCAAGGTCGGCCGGGCCTTGCGCGCAGTAGCGGACGACCATCAGGCGGCACTGGCAGTCGGGATTCCGCTGCAACAAATCTGGGGCATTGTCTGGGCAGTAGCCGGGCTGGTGGCGCTGGTGGCCGGTTTGCTGTGGGGCGCTCGCAATGGCGTGCAGTTTTCCCTTACCTTCGTCGCACTGAAAGCCTTGCCGGTATTGATTTTGGGGGGCTTTACCTCGATGCCGGGCGCGATTGTCGGCGGCCTGATCATTGGGGCATCGGAAAAGCTGGCCGAAGTGTATCTGGGACGGCTGGTCGGAGGCGGGATCGAAGGCTGGTTCCCGTATGTGCTGGCCTTGCTGTTCTTGCTGGTGCGGCCCGAGGGCTTGTTTGGTGAAAAAATTATCCGGCGTATTTAAGCATTATTCACCAAACAGATATCCGGTATCCGAACAATAAATTGGACGAATATGAGCGATGAAGGCATCATGCTGCCTGTCTCCTCTATTCTCCTCAAAGAAAATAGATTCAAGCCCGCAAACACTGCGGGCTTTTTTTTGCTCTAACAATACGAATAGACATTGACCACATTGAAGGTGGAATCCGGCACATAAATGTGTTGTTCATCCGCATAGATGAAAAACGGCATCCACAAGCCACCATGCTCCGGGCGCAAATTGAAAAACTGTTTGCCCGTGACATATTCCAGTTCAATTTCATCCTGGCCCCGTTCGACAATACGGAAAATCTTGA
>JBDLSU010000131.1:0-5115 GCA_039799405.1 Pseudomonadota bacterium
ATCGCCGCCACCCCCGCGCTGCTGGCGCAAGGGGTGCGCCCCGGCATGCGGGCCGCCAGTGTCGCCTTGCTGGCACCGGATGCGCAAGTGCAGGTGCGCGACCCCGGGCGTGAACATCTGGCCTTGCAAGCGGCGGCGCTGGCGCTATTGCAATATACGCCGCAACTGGCGCTGGGCGAATTCAATACCTTGCTGCTTGACATTGGTGCCAGCTTGCGCCTGTTTGGCGGCATTCGCGCCTTGCGCCGCCGGGTGGCACTCAGTATGCAGCAACTTGGCTTGTGTGCCAGCATCAGTTGCGCCCCAACCGCACGCGCGGCCTGGTTGCTGGCGCAAAGCGCAAAAAATGGCCACAAGCCGCAAGTTCGCCCCAGCCGTGGCGAGTGGCGGCATTGCCTCAAGCTAAAGCGCCTGGCACAGCGCCTCAACCCCTTGCCGGTTGCGCTACTGCCGACGCTAAAAAGCTATTTGCCCTGGCTGGATGGCATTGGTTGCGAAGATCTGGCCGCCTTGCGCCGCCTGCCGCGTGCTGGCTTGCAGCGCCGTTGCGGCAAAGTGGTACTGGAAATGCTGGATGCGGCCTATGGCGAAGCGCCGGAACTGTATGAATGGATTACCGCCCCCTTGCAGTTTCGCGCGCGTTATGAATTTTTCTCGCGCATCGAACACGTCGAAGCCATGACCCACGCCGCCACCAGCATGCTGACCCAAATGCACGGCTGGCTGTGCGCGCACCATGGCATGCTTAACCGGATTGTGCTGCTGCTGGAATATGAACGTGGCCGCGCCGCGATTGAGCCGACCCGCATCGAGATCATGCTGGCCGAACCGACCTGGCACACCGCGCATTTGCTGATGTTGCTAAAAGAGCGCCTGCGTCAGGTCAGCCTGAGCGCACCCGTCATGGCGATTATTCTGGAAGCGGGTGAAATCCTGCCGATGACGCTGCCCAGCGACAGCCTGTTCCCGGAACCCGGCGGCACCGCAGCCGATTATCAGCGCCTGCTGGAATTACTCAGCGCCCGGCTTGGTGCCGACAATGTACAACAGCCGCAAGCCAAGGCCGACCATCGGCCTGAAGTGGCTAACCAGTGGGTGCCCTTGAATCCGGCCAGCGCCCATGGCAAAGCCAGCCGTTTCAACCCGCCTGCCCACTTGCCGCGCCCGTGCTGGCTGCTGGACAAACCGCTGGCCTTATTGATCCGCGATCAACGTCCGTTCTATGGTTCGCCCCTGAAACTGGTATCACCTGCCGAACGGATCGAATCCGGCTGGTGGAGCGGTGAGCTGGTCCAGCGTGACTATTTTGTGGCGCAAGGGCAAGACCATGTGTATTACTGGATCTTCCGCGAACGCCTGAGTGTGGAGCCACGCTGGTATTTGCATGGCCTGTTTGGTTAATTGGCGAGACGCATTAGTCATCCTCATGCGGCATGATTTTTTCCCACCAGGCACGTGCCGCCATCTCATCTTCGGTTTGCAAAAACCAGCCATAGCCGATTTGCGCCACCGAATGCACCAGGCTGGCATCATCGCGCGCCGCGTTTTCCAGGTAATCCAGCCCCAGGTGATTGTTTTCATCCAGCAAAATCTTGCCGTAAATGAAGGCGGCTTTCGGATAGGGGCCGCCTTCTTGTTTCAGCAAATGCTGCAAAATTGGCTTGGCCGCTTGTGGGCTGTCAAATTCGGCGCTTAACAGCGCAAATTCCTGCAAATCCATCAAGGCGGTTTGTTCCAGTGGAACGCTGCGCAATTGCGCCAGCCGCGTGCGGGAGCGGGTCGCATATTTGCAGCGTTGCTCCCATTCCGGCCGCTCTTGCTGCCACCATTGCTGGTCAAATTCTTCAATCAAACGTCGGCTCAGGGTGGCACCGAGCAAAGCCTCGGCCGCCGTTACTTCCACGCATGGCGGCAGCAGCGCCGTTTCGCCAGTAGCATCAACCCGGTCGCGCAAGGCCGGGTGAGTATCGTGCAGGTCGGATTCTTCCATCAGCGCAGTAGCCAGCCGTTCCGGGGTAGCCCATTCGGCATAACTGGCGCGAAACGCCGTGCGCATGGCATTGAAGGGCAAAATCGTGGGGCGCATCAGGGTATCGGCCTGTTTGTACAGGGTGGGCCAAAATTGTTCATGCACCCAGCGCCCCAGCAATACGCCGCGCACCAGGCCACTGGCGTTGGCTGCCGCACCAGCCAGTTGGGTCGCAGTTTTATCGGCTTCGTATTCATCCTGGCGCGACAACACAAAGGTGTAGGCATTAAACCAGGGCATGAAATAATCCAGCAACCAGCCCAGACCACGCTGGATTTTATCTTCTTCCGCCGCCTCATTCACTTGTTCGTACAGCGCATGAAAAGTCTTGCGCTGGCGATACACCCAGGCCCCGATCTTGCCATGGTTGCCGCACAAATGGCCGTATTCATGCGCCACCGTAGCCAGCATTTCTTTGCCGCTCACCCCCAGCAAATACGGCAGGCCCAGAATCAGATAGTTATGGTGTCCACCAAACAGCCCGAAGCGTGGCAACTGGCAAATCGCGGCATTATATTGCTGGTCGATCAATACCGTATGGATGGCCGGGCCTCTGAGCTTGCGCCGCATCTTGTCCAGCAGTTTGAACAGGCGCGGTGCTTCATCACGCCGCAACACCCGCCCTTGCGGTGCCGGAATATGCATCAAAAACATGCGCAACACCGCATAAAACACCGGCAACATCAGCAAGGCAAAAATGCCCAGCTCGATCATGATTTTGACCTGGTGATGTTCCCTGGCCCAGAAAAAGCCATACCACAGCATAAAAGCCAGACTGGCCAGAATCGAAAACAGCACAAAATAGGCACTGCAACTGATCAGTAACACCCTGGTGCGAAAGCTGGCCGGGCTAATCGCGGCATCTACCTCCAGTTGGCGAATTAATTGCTTATAAGCGCGTTGATCCAATTCTTTTTCCTGACGAGGGTTGATAGTGAGCACGGGCAAGGGCTCGTGAGGCAACAATGCTGCAAATGCATCATGCGGCAATATTATAGACGCTTTTTGATTTCTTTCTGGAAATTATTTTGCGCAATGGCCTTAGTCATCCGCATCAGGCCGATAATGATCGGCCTGGGTTTTCGGATGCACCGAGTGTGTGTACGATTCTTTGAGCAAGGGTAGCATGGCGCTATTCCATTGTTCCCATTGCTGCTTCAATTGCGCCAGTATTTGCGGCTGCTTTTGCGCCAGATTGGCCCGCTCGCGCGCATCCTGCTTCAGGTTAAATAAAAACTCATTCTGGTTAATTTTCAGATATTTAAATTCGCCCACGCGCATAGCGCGCTGGTTATTGGCCTTGTAACGCCAGTACAGCGTGCGTTGGTGTGGCGCAGCTTGTCCCAGCAACACCGGCAGCAGATTTTCTCCATCAGGCACATAAGCCGGATCGGGCGCGCCACCAGCCGCCGCCAGCAGGGTCGGCAACCAGTCCATGCTAATCCCCACTTGTTCGCACACTTGCCCGGCCTGAATGCGCGCGGGCCAATGCACAATGGCAGGTACGCGGATGCCGCCTTCCAGCAATTCAGTCTTTTGCCCGGAAAACGGCCAGGTACGGGAAAAACGCTCGCCGCCATTGTCGCTGGTAAAAATCACGATGGTATTGTCCAGCAAACCGCGCTGGCGCAACAGCGCCACAATTTTCCCCACCGCGCTATCGAGCGTGCCAACCAGCTTGGCGTAAGTGGCCAAAGAGCCGCCGTCGTTGTGGTACAAACTTTTCAGGTCACGCGTGCTGATTTCATCTTCCGGCCCCTGCCACGGCCAGTGCGGTGCGGTGTAATGCAGCGACAGGAAAAACGGTTGCGCAGGCGCTTTGGTAATATATTCCAGCGCCCGTTCGGTAATCAAATCGGTGTAGTAGCCCACTTTCGGGGCCGGTACTTCCCCCTCATACAAGCCCTGCGGCACATTGGCACCCACCGCTGGCTTATGGTTGAAATAATCAATCGCCCCGCCATAATTGCCAAAGAAAATGTCATAACCACTCTTGAGCGGACTATACAGCGGCAAATAACCCAGATGCCATTTGCCGAACAGCGCAGTGCGATAACCCGCCTGCTTTAACAGCGACGGCAAAGTAGGGTGGCTGGGCGGCAAGCCGATTTGATCATTGGCTTTGGCAATCGGCTCTTCCAGCCCACCGCGCAAGCGGTATTGGTAGCGCCCGGTAATCAAGGCGAAGCGAGTGGCCGAACACACGGCGGAATTGGCATACGCCTGCGTCATGCGCAAACCCTGGCGCGCCAGTTGATCCAGATGCGGCGTGGCAAAATCAGTCTGCCCATACACGCCCAAATCCCCCACGCCCAAATCGTCAGCCAAAATAAAAATAATATTCGGTTGATTTTTACCCGGTGCCGCAGGCGCGCTGGCCGGGCTGGCCGCTTGTTCGGCCGCAGCGAGTGAACCGAGTGGCAACAAAGGCCCCATCAGGGGCAGGGCGGAAATGCCGCGCAGCAGGCGGCGGCGGTGTGAGGAAGTGGGCATGGTCTCTTTCGTTATTATCTTGCGATCACGATTATTGCGATCGGGCATGAGTGTAGCGAAAGAATTGTGTCTGGTCAAATAACGAGAGCCCGCTCGGTGGAAAAGAATCCAAACGAGGCATGGCGGCGCACATGCTTGAGCAGGGGGCCTTCTTGTTCACGGCCAAGGCTCACACGCACCGTCATGGCGCGCGCCGGATCGACCCCGGCCGCTTTGGCTTGTTCGATCAGTTGTGTGTCGCTTAGCGTCAGCCAGTCATTATTCAGCCTGGGCCATACCGCGTGCAGTAAAAATCGCTGTTGCGGTGCGATTTCGCTATTTTCCTCATTCACCATAAAGCTGTTTGGCTGGTCGGCGTGCAGCAATTGCATCTCAATCCGGCGCGTCGAATTATCACGCATTTTGGGTGCAGATGGTTTGGTCGCTGCGGAGGCGAAGGAACTGGAAAAGCTAAATCAATTGATCGCTACTGAACAAAGTGCGTTGGAAAAAACTGGCATTTCATCATCCGATGCCAAAGTCGCGGTAAAAATCAAAGCCGCAGGTGATGGCAGTTTGAAGCCACAACGTGCAGCAACATTGCTTATGCTGGA
>JBDLSU010000132.1:0-3660 GCA_039799405.1 Pseudomonadota bacterium
GGCCCAGATCACTGTGCGACAGGGCCAGTTGTTGCGTCAGTTCCGGGCCGATAATGGCATTAATGACGCGCAAGCCGTAGGACAGCAAATAGCCATAGGCAAAAATCAGGAAGGCGCGTCCAACCAAGTGCTGCATTACAGCACTTTGAACGAGGTGAAAAAGGTATCAATACTATCGCGCAGTACCCGCTCCGGTTTGCCCATCACCACCAGTTGATACACTTGCTTGTCTTTGGCAATAAAGCGCGCCACCAGCAAAATGCTCTGCGCACCGCCCACCGCCAGCTTGCTTTGTTGGCCGCTGGCCTCCACTTGCAGCGCTGTGCCTTGCGGCAAAGCCGGGCTGGATTCTTGCTTGACCTGGCCCCCGATATTGGCCAGCAAAGTCGCCTTCAGCAGTGGCAGCGCCGCTTTCGCTTGTTCGGCCGTCGCCATGCGGGCGCTACCGACTGCGAAGGTAACGCCATCAACCTGGGTACTGCTCATGGTCATCTTGACCTGGCTCCCCGCCAGTTCCACGTCACGGCTTTGATACACGGGCTTGGCCGGAAACGCCACCTGAAATGGCGCGTGCTCCGGGCGGATTTCACGCCAGTCATATTTTGGCGAGCAGGCCGTCAGGCAGTACAGGCAGCACAAGCAGCACAGACCCGGCAGCAGGCTTAAAAAATATCGCGTCATCATCTGGCCCCGGACATTATTGACCGCTGATTTCACGTACCAAAGCCGGAGCGTGGTAGATGTTTTGCAGCGCTTCGATGATCATGCCGCTATGTACCGCCACGGTGCGATTGCTGCGCTGATCAAACCAGTAAGCGCCACCCAGACCCGGAATATTGCTGTCAAACACCAGACCGATGATTTCACCCTTGCGATTAAACATCGGGCTGCCGGAATTGCCGCCGATGATGTCGGTATCCGTAACAAAATTCATCGGTTGCTGCAAATTCAGCTTGGCTCTGGCAGCGTGCCAGGACGGTGGCAGCGCAAACGGGTCGCTGCCGGTATCGCGCGCAAAAGCGCCATCGATGAACGTGAGCGGGTGGATGTGGCGCTTGCCTTCTTGCCAACCCTTGACGGTGCCATAGCTCAGGCGCAGCGAAAAAGTCGCATCCGGATACGTGTCGAGGCCATCGCGCGCGAAGCGCACCTGAGCAATCAGCGCAGTATTTTTCTGGATCACCGATTCGACTTCCTTCTCAAAGCGAGCACGTACTTCGCGTGCTTTGGGTTCCAGCATCAGGGCCAGTTTAATAAACGGGTCGGTCGATTGTTGCAGCGTTTTCAAATCACCGCGCCACAGCTTTTTGCGCTGCGCCACATCGGCCAGTTTGGTGGCGCGAATCCATTGCCAGGCCAGTGCGGACGGTGCGGTTTTGCCCAGAATTTGTTTCACCATCTCATGATCCGGGCCAAGCTGCTCGCGCATTTTTTCCAGCGCAAAGCGCAAGTTCACGGTTTCAAGGTGGGGATAGACCGGCGCGTTGTCCAGCACCTCCAGTTCGATTTCTGGCAAGCGTGCATCGGCATATTCCGGCAAGCGTTCGGCATTGGGCTTGCTGCGCTCAATCGCGCTACGCACCAGATGGCGTGCCAGTGCAAAATATTTGCATTCAAAGCCATGGCCTTTTTCCAATGCCTGATATTCCGGGGCGAGCTCGCCCTTTGCTTGCAAGGCGCTGGCAATCGCATCCCAGGCCGGCGCAACGTGCTGAAATTCCGGGTGTTTGGCAACATACTCGCGCAGCGCCGCTTCTTCTTGCTGCTTCAGGCGCATTACTTCCGGATCCTGCAGCGTTTTCAGACGACCTTGGCGCGCCTTCAGGTCATTTTCCAAATAGAACAAGTTTTCATGCGCGATCCGGTTGGCTTCAGGGCTGCTGCGCATGAATTGGGCAATGGTGCCGCGCAATTCCGATTCACGAATCAGGTTGGGGATGATGTTTTGGTCGCGCGTCGCCTCCAGTTGTGCCACCGTGTGCTGGCGCTCGGTGCTACCCGGATGTCCCGCCACGAACACAATTTCACCTTCTTTGGCCCCATCGGCATTGAACGGGAAAAAGTCTTTGACTGCAACCGGCTTGCCATTTTCATACAAGCGCAGCAAGGTAATGTCAAGGTTGTAGCGCGGGAAGCTGAAATTGTCCAGATCGCCCCCCAAAAACGCAGCCGCTTTTTCCGGTGCCCAGACCAGACGAGCGTCGGTAAAGCGGCGATATTTATACAACTGGAAACGACCGCCGTGATACAAATCGACCAGATCGCAACGGATATGAGCGCTGTCGCCCCCCACACAAGCACTCGTCAACTGCGCCTGAATCGCATTGCGGGCTTGCTTGTAGGCGCTGCCTTCGAGCTTGGCGGTAGCGGCTTTGACTTGATCAGTCACGTCAGTAATCGCATCGAGCCGGTTCATTTCAAAATTCGGGCACACCAGTTCTTCGGCCCGGGATTTTGCCAAAAAACCATGGCGAATAAAGTCTTTTTTTGCTGTGGAAAGTTGTTCCACGCATTCCGACGCGCAGTGGTGGTTGGTCATTACCAGGCCGTTTTTGGAAATGAAGGAGGCCGAACAACCACCCGCAATACGCAGCGCGCTTTGCATCACATGTTTCGACCATTCCGGGCCGGGGCTAAAACCATATTCGGCCTGCATTTTTTTGAGCGGCAAATTATCCAGCGTCCACATGCCTTCGCTGGCCTGCGCCAGTCCATTCATACCCAAGAGGCAGGGCAAACCCAGTGCGACCAAGCCATACGAAATACGCATACAAAAAATCCTTTTACATTGGTTCAAGTAACTGTTTCAAACGCGGGCTCAAGGCCGCAAAATCGGGCACGCCGATCAGCCTTTCAGCGATATTGCCGCGTTGGTCGATGATATAGGTGGTAGGCACCGCCTTGATCGGTCCGAAAGTCTGGAAGCTGGTGCCAGCCGGGTCGAGTGCGACCGGAAACGGCAAGGCCAGGCGCCGGGTAAAATCGATCACGATATTCGGAGCATCGCCCGGGGCCGCAATCGCCACCAGTTCCAGGCCACGGCCATGATATTGCTGATACAGTTTGGCCCATTGCGGCATTTCCTGAATGCAGGGTGCGCAGGAGGTAGACCAAAAATTGAGCACCACCACTTTGCCGCGCCATTGTTGCAGCACAATTTTGTTGCCCTGCAAATCAATAAAACTGGCCGCCGGGGCAGCTTGTTTGGTTTGCTGCCACAGCAGGACGGCGACCAGCAGCGCAATCAGTGCCAATCCGGTGACGAGCAAAAACAGGCGTTGTCGAACATTCATGGGCGTAAATACACATAGCCTTCTTTGGCTTGCAGGCGTGCAATTTCAGCGACCCCGGAGGGCACGAGTCTGGATTCCAACAGCAGTTTATTGGGGGAAATTTCGCGTCCTTGCAAGGTGTTATTGCAGACCCGGAATTCCACCCCCTGCGCTGCCAGCGCCGCTACCGTCGGCTCAAATGGCTTGCCACTGCCTTTTACACTAGCCCCTTCGATCAAAAAATCGACGCCGTTCGACAGTGCCACCACCACGATTTTGGTTCTTGGTTCTGCCTGCAAATGATTGCGGATATTCAC
The DNA here is from genome assembly GCA_039799405.1 of Pseudomonadota bacterium. Lineage (GTDB taxonomy): Bacteria > Pseudomonadota > Gammaproteobacteria > Burkholderiales > Burkholderiaceae_D > CAMBDR01. The sequence continues at coordinate 3,590 of JBDLSU010000132.1, forward strand.
CATCGCGCGCGCCGCCTGTTCCACCCCGTCGGCCAGGTGATACACCACCTTGACCGGTTCCGTTGCCGCTG
>JBDLSU010000133.1:0-3787 GCA_039799405.1 Pseudomonadota bacterium
CGTTTTTTACCACTTGCGGCGGCAACCAGGGGCATTTGGGGCTGGGTTTACATATTGCCTATACCCAGATTACCCAGCGGTTGAAGGGGGAGATTGCGATTGTCAGTGAAGTTGGGGTGGGGACGGTGGTGAAGATACGATTGCCGCAGCGTTGATTGAGCGCCACGCATCCTTGGTAAAGCTGTATTCTACGCGAAGGCAGCAACAACAAATTCTAAAGAAATTTATATATAAGAATTTGTAGAAATAAATTCTTGTGCTAGTATGGCTCGATTCTCTTGAATGGAGCCAGATCATGTCTGATGCAGTGATGAACAATAATACGGGCGCACCCGTTACCGGGCCGGATCACCATAACCGGGTGGTGGAAAAAGAACAACTGCTGGACAATGCGCGCAAGAATTTGCATACCAATCTGTCTGCCGCTCGCCGCACTGGCAAAACGTCATTGATGCGCGAGGTGGTTGCGACGCTCAAGATGGATGACTGGGCTGCGGTGGAAATTGACTTTTCGCCGTGTCAAACCTTGGCCGAATTTATGGCGCTATTCCAGGAAAAATTACAGGCCGCTACCGCAGACAATTCACCAGTGAAGAGCAAGATCAAGGCCGGGTTTGTTTCATTTGCCGGCTTGTTTGACCGGGAAATAGGCTTTAGTGTGTTGGGCAACGACGTTACATTGGGTGCGGCGGAAAACAAAACTGCCCCGCCCAAGGATTTTGCAGTGGCGTTTGCCATGCTGGGCGATGCCATTGAAGCACTGGCGCAGGAAGCCAAAGCCAAACGCCTGATCATGGCACTGGATGAATTGCCGATCTTTTTAAACCGCTACCACGCCAATGCTGGCGATGACCCGCAATTAAAAGCAACCCGAACTTCGGAAATTGCAGCGCTATTGTATGCATTACGCGAGCAACGCCAGCGCCCCGCCAACAAGGTTTTTTGGCTGCATTGCGGCTCGATTGGGCTGGAGAGCTTTGCCGAACGCCTGAAGCTGACCCATTCACTCAGTGGTTTACAGGTCTTTCCCCTCGAAGCTTTTACGCCATCCCATACCCGTAGCATGTTGCAGCGGCTTTGGGCTGGTAAGGGACGTACCGGGCCGATGCCAGCCCCTGCGGTCGAGCAAATCATTACCCGTCTGGATTGGTTGGTGCCTTCGTTCACCCAGCAACTGTTTCATTTGCTGTATTCGCAGCGCGCCGCCTGGGCAGACCCGGAGCAACCGACAGCGGCAGATGTGGATCGTGCCTGGGACAAAATGATTTCAGCCGAGCACCGCAGCTACTTTTTACATTGGGATACCCGGCTTGATGAACAACTGGGCAAGGTGGCAGCCGCCCGTGCCCGGCTAATCCTGAACGCTGCCAGCAACATCAAACGCAAACATAACCGTGCCACCTTGTTCAATGAAGTCGCTGCACAGCAGCCGCAAGCCGATGCCACCCTGTTGGAGCAGGAAGTGCGCTACCTGCTTGGTACGCTGGAGCGGGATGGCTATTTGGTCGAAAGCCAAAACCGTTATATTTTCCGTTCGCCACTGTTGCGGGATTATTGGCAAAAGCACTGTGTGCCGATTCCGCGCAAGGCTTCCAAACGTAGTCAGCAAGCCGGGAGTGCGACATGAATCAAGTTGCGGGTGCGGCCGCCATTCGCCATCTGGCGGGCAAACACAATGTAAGCAAGCTAAGCGATGCCGAAATCATCGATATCTTCTTCGCCAGGCAGCAAGTTTTTGCCGATATCATGGCCGATCTGGCCAGCGCGCATGACGATGCAGCACCACAACACCACTTGATCATCGGTCAGCGCGGCATGGGCAAAACCAGTCTGCTGCGGCGGGTTGAAGCCGAACTGCGCACCGATGGCTACCGCGCGCGCTTTTTGCCCCTGGCGTTTCCCGAAGAGCAATACATGCGCATCCGGGTCAATTGCCTGTCCGATTTTTGGCTCAATTGTATGGATGCGCTGGCCAATGCCTGGCAGCGCGAAGGCGATGACGCCAAGGCCAAACAGCTTGATGTGATTATTCGCGGCTTCATGAACAGCAAGCTGGCCGAAGCGGATTTGGCGACGGCCTGCAAGAGCGCATTTGATCAAGCCATTTTGGAGAGCACTCGCCGTCCGGTCTTGCTGCTTGACAATTTTCCACGGGTCATGGAACGCCTGAAAAATCACGATTGGGCCTTGCGCGCCTGGCTACAAGCCCCTTCGGCACCGCTGTTGGTGGCAGCCAGCATCGCCTTTCCCAGTGGGCTGGAAGATTATGCGGCAGCGTTTTACGACAGTTTTAAAAGCTGCTATCTGAATCGTTTGAATGCCAGTGAAGTGATTGAAGTACTGCGACTGCTGGCCCAGCAAGAAAACCGCCCCACCGTGTTGGCCCAACTGGACCATGCCACCCCGCGCTTGAGAGCACTGCACGCCTTAACTGGCGGCAATCCGCGTACCGTTATTTATTTGTACCAGTTACTCACGGGTGGCCTGTCGCCGCAGGTGGAAATCGATTTAAAGCGCTTGATGGATGATGTCAACGCCGTCTATGAACCCAAGCTGGAGTCAATGGCGGAACAAGCCAGAACCGTATTTGCCGCCGTAGCCCTGATCTGGCGACCTGCACAATTGAAGGGCATTCAACAGGCCACGCAATTAACGGCAGGCGTGGTGTCCGGGCAACTGGCGCGGCTGGAAGAATTGGGTTTGATTGAGCGGGTGGAAATTTTTGGCTCGAAAAGGGGTGGTTTTCAGGTAGCAGAGCGGTTGTTTAATATCTGGTATCTGGATCGGATCGGCTCCCGGCGCGACAGCGCGCCGGTGGAATCGCTGGCCTTGTTTCTTGAAGCGTTTTATACGCCGGATCGCTTGCGCGATATTGCCAGTGGTTTGCTAAAAAGTGATCGCATCGGGGAAGATGATTTGCCACTGGCGTTTGCCACTGCCCGCGTGATGGGTGCGCCAGGGGGCGAGTTGCGCGGCCACGCGCAGACATCGCAGGCACGCATGATTGCCGGGCTGGGCAAGAAAATGAGTAAGGAAGCCAATAAAATCCTTAAATTGGGCGATGTGCCGCCGGAGCCGAAGCATTATGAATTTGCTGAATTGGAGCTAGCGCTGGAGAAATGCGTGCCTGAGGGAAGTAGTGTATTGCCGGGGCAATTTGCCAAGGCGGTTTTGGGGTGTATTCATTTGCTGCCGCCTTCCTATTCGTGGAAGATTGATCGCAATGACATTGCACAGGCTGGGTGCTTGGAGGAAGATGATCTTACTGGTTGGTTGAAGAGCATTACCAGGAATGATGCTGATTGGCTTAATTCGAGTGATGCCGAGGCGGTAGCTTGGCTCAAACAACGTATGCTGCGTGGTTTTCTTACCCGGCGCGACAACGTGCAAGAATGGGGGGCAACCTTGGAGGCCGTCAGCACGGCGGGGCAGGCCAAGCTTTGTTTTAAGGTGGTACGAGACCGGGACGGTTTGCTGGAATTGGAGGAAAAGGCAGTACAGCAATGGGTGGGGTTGGCACCCGATGACGCCATGGCGAAATTTAATTTGGGGTATGTACTGCAAGTGCGTTTGGCGCGCTATGCAGAGGCAGAACTGGCGTATCGCGCCGCGCTGCAAATTGACCCAAAATTGGGGTGGGCATGGAACAACCTCGGAAATGTCTTGAAAAATAATTCGGACAAGTTCATAGAGGCAGAGCAAGCGTATCGCACGGCGTTGGAAATTGACCCGAAATATGCAGACGCATGGCACAACCTTGGAAGCGTATTGGCCCACAACTTGGGTG
>JBDLSU010000134.1:0-2916 GCA_039799405.1 Pseudomonadota bacterium
AAACGGGCGGCCGACGGTTGGCGGGTGGTTTGGGCAGAAGTCAGGTAATCACGCTGGCCTGCTGCATGCCGGTAAATTCGCTGATCGACGCCACCTGATACGCCACCGCAACCAGCCCCGCCAGCGCCGCTTGCGTATCTTGCTGGTGCAATGCCGGATCGCTCTGGTATTGCTCCAGATACACCCGCAAGGTGGCACCTTCGGTGCCGGTGCCGGACAGGCGATACACAATGCGCGAGCCATCGGCAAATAGCAGCCGAATGCCCTGGCCGCTGGTGGTGCTGCCGTCAACCGGGTCGTGGTAGCTGAATTCATCGGCCACTTGCACGCAATAGCCTTGCATGCTGCGCCCCGGCAGTGACGGCAGTTGCAGGCGCAAGCCCTGCATCAGTTGCGCGGCACGTTCGCTGTTGATAGCTTCAAAATCATGGCGCGAATAAAAGTGACGACCAAAGTGCGCCCAGTGTTCTTGCACCAGGGTATTAACCGATTTGCCAGTGGCGGCGATGATGTTGAGCCAGAACAGCACCGCCCAGATGCCATCTTTTTCGCGGATATGGCTGGAGCCGGTGCCATAGCTTTCTTCACCGCACAGGGTGATTTTGTGCGCATCGAGCAAATTGCCGAAAAACTTCCAGCCGGTCGGCACTTCATAACAAGCGATACCCAGCGCTTGCGCCACCTGATCACAGGCGCGGGAAGTTGGCATCGAGCGTGCGATGCCGAGCAAGCCGTTGCGATAGGCGGGCACCAGGGTGGCGTTGGCGGCCAGAATCGCCAGGCTGTCGGATGGGGTGACGCACAGATTGCGCCCGGCGATCAGGTTGCGGTCGGCATCGCCGTCGGAGGCCGCCCCCATGTCAGGGGCAGCGGCCCCGTTCATGCGCTGCAATAGTTCAGCCGCGTTCACAGGATTGGGGTCGGGATGCATGCCGCCAAAATCGGGCAAGGGTTCGCCATTAATGACGCTGCCATGTCTGGCACCGAGGGTATCTTCAAAAATCGCCTTGGCATACGGGCCGGAAATGGCGCACATGGCGTCAAAACACAGGGTAAAACCGCTGGCAAACAAGGCTTTGATGGCGGGAAAATCAAATAACTGCTGTTGCATTGCCAGGTAGTCAACAACCGGATCGATCACTTGCAGCAGCATGGTTTCGATGCGTTGCTGGCCGAGGGAATAGATATTGATGCTGGCCACGCTGCTGATGGCGTAGCTGTGCATGGCCTGGCTGTTGGCGTAAATTTCCTCGGTCAGTTTTTCGGGTGCCGGGCCACCGTTGCTGCCATTGTATTTGATGCCGAAATCGCCATCCGCACCTGCCGGGTTGTGGCTGGCCGATAAAATGATGCCGCCGATGGCAGCGTATTTGCGGATCACGCAACTGGCGGCCGGGGTCGAGAGCAAACCGCCGCGCCCTAAAATGACTTTGGCAAAACCATGGGCGGCGGCCATGCGGATGATGATTTGAATTGCATGCGCATTGTAATAGCGCCCGTCACCACCGAGTACCAGGGTTTGCCCATCCACGTCAGGTAGCGCGTCAAAAATGGCCTGGACAAAATTTTCCAGATAGCCGCTCTGCTGGAACACCGTCACTTTTTTACGCAAGCCCGAGGTGCCGGGGCGTTGATCAGAATAAGGTTTGCTGCTGATATGTTCAATACTCATGGTGGTCTGGGTCGGCAAGGCGGTTGAGAAAACATCGGCGCGCACCGTATTGCAATCAAATGCTGCACTGCGGCGTGAAATTCCATCATGCCGTGAAGCGGACATTAAATCAAGTTTTATGCGTTTTATCCGTCATTTGTAGGACTTTTTTATCTGCAAGATAAAAACAAAGTGCTTTTCCCCCGCCTGATTGAGCAATTGCGCCCGCGCACAATGGCATAATATGCAAAACCAGTATGTTGATTTTTGAGGCAGGCCATGTCGAATAAACCCAAACAACAAAATCCAGCCGATATTGCCCGGGAAGCGTTTCGCTTGCTGGCGACCCGGCGCATAGCCCCGACGCCTGATGCCTACAAGAGCATCTACAATGAAATTGCCGGCATCAAGGAAGCACCGCCGATGCTGGTGCCGCCCGATTTGCCGGACAGCAACCAGGAAGGCCATGCGCTCGAATCGATTCTGGCTTCCTATGCCGACAACGTGGCCAGCCTGCCCGGTGATTATTCGGAATTTGGCAAACGCCTGATCCGCGCCTGCAAGATTCGTGACTGGGATTTGTGTAGCCGTATTCTCACCAATATTCTGGAACGCAGCCAAAGAAAACCCAGCGCCATCGATTTGCTGGCGGCCGAACCCTTAAATGACAGCCAACAAACCAAACAACTGCGCGACATGCTCTCGCGCACCCTCAATTTTGCCCTGCCCTCGCTGCTGCATTCCAGCCCGGATCTGATGGCCGATGCCGAATCGCTCGGTGCCGCCGCCAAGCTGGCGCAAAGCGACGATGCCTACAATGAAATCGCCAGCCGCCTGAAACAACTGTGCTACCGCATCGAATTACGCAGCGGCGACAATGGCGAACAGCAGGAATTGCTGTTCCGCCTGTTCAAATTGTTGCTGGAAAACGTCAGTGGCTTGCTCGATGATGATAGCTGGTTGCGCGGTCAGATCGAAGTGGTGCAAGACCTGATCTCCGGCCCGCTCGATTCGCGCGCGCTGGAAGACGCCACCCGCAGCCTGAAAGAAGTGATCTACAAACAAAGCCAGCTCAAGCACAGCCTGACGGACGCCAAAACCACGGTCAAGAACATGATGATCACCTTTGTGGATCGCCTCAGCACCATGGCAACTTCGACTGGCGATTATCACGAAAAGATTGGCGAATACTCTGAAAAAATCAGCCACGCCAATAACATCAATGAATTGAACGATATTCTCAACGACGTGCTGGCCGAAACCCG
>JBDLSU010000135.1:0-4142 GCA_039799405.1 Pseudomonadota bacterium
CCCAATTTCTGGCCGGTGCGCATCAGATGGATCAGCATTTCCGCCAGGCCCCGCTGGCGAAAAACATGCCGGTCTTGCTGGCTTTGTGCGGCTTCTGGAACCGGGTACTCCTCGGCTACGAATCGCTCTCCATCGCGGCCTACCATCAGGATTTAAACCGCTTCCCGGCCTATTTGCAGCAACTGGAAATGGAGAGCAACGGCAAGAGCGTCACCCGCAACGGCCAGCCAGTCGGCGTTCCAACCTGCCCGGTCATCTGGGGCGATTGCGGCACCAATGGCCAGCACGCGTATTTTCAGCTCTTGCATCAGGGCAGCGACATCATTCCCATCGACTTCATCACCACCCTGCGCGCCCAGCACGACCTGGAAGGCCACCACCCTGCCCTGCTGGCCAATTGCTTCGCCCAATCCGAAGCCTTTATGCGCGGCAAAACTGCAGCCGAAGTACGGCAAGATCTGACCCAGCAAGGGCTGGATGCCGCCAGCATCGAACAACTGGTGCCACATAAAACCTTCGCCGGCAACCGCCCCAGCAATACCATTTTGCTGGATCAACTGACCCCGCACAGCCTGGGTGCGCTGATTGCGCTGTATGAGCATAAGACCTTTGTGCAGGGTGTGCTGTGGGATATCAACAGCTTTGACCAATGGGGGGTGGAACTGGGCAAGGTGCTGGCCAAGCAAATTCAGACGGAATTATTGGGTGACGCCAAGCCGCAGCAGCATGATGCGTCCACCAATGGTTTGATTGCGATGGCGAAGGCGGCGGCAAATACGCGCTAATTGCCCCTCCTCAGTATGATTTTCACTGCACGCCATAAGCAACGCTTGTTTTTTGCGACGAACGATGTTTATTGGCTTGCCGGGCCGCATTGTCCCAACTGAAAGCCTTGTTTTTACAGCGCGCGTGCCGCACGAAATTCCCGACTTGAAATGCTGATGGAATTGTTATCCGGGTCTTTTGCATTGGCGAATTGATAGCCGTTTGCTTCATGCACCGCACCAAACTGGAGTCCATTTTTATCGGCTTCGGCAGCAAACGCCGCCACGTCCTGAACGTGAAATGACAACTTCACACCAACCTGCCCCAGCTTCACTGATTTTGCGGCCTGGTGAATCAGGATGCCAGCACCGCCATCCGGGGCATGAAGCTCGATCAAGCCTTCCAGCACTTCACCCGTGGTCACAAAACCAAAGTGTTGGCTGTAGAACATGGCGGTTTTCTTCATGTCTCTTGCGTAGATGATGATGGTTCCGAGTTTTGCGTGCATGGTCTGCTGTCCTGGGCTGTTTTTTGGGTTACTTCATAAATGGGTTTGGGGAGTGGTAAATTATCACGCGACAACTTCCAACTACGGCCCTTGCATCGTTCAAGCCAGGAAATCATCCATGAATTTAAAGCGACATGATTCGCATTTTCCGATTGATTGGCATGCCATAGCGTGAGAATGCGTTCGCCCGATTCGGTTGGGAAAGTAAGCGTATCGCGCCGCACGCGAACCATGGCACGCAGGCCAAGCAGAAACAGGATTGGGTGTGGGCCAAGGTATTCGGTGCCCAGTTTGCTGACAAGCAAAGCGAATATTTTGTTTAATTGCTGCTGTGTTGGCCAGACAATTTTTTCTTGTACAACATCGACATTAAACAAGGTGCATGCGCCGAACAGCTCAAAAGCCCCGATTGCCTTGGCGTCTTCATCAAAGCTATGCATATTCCAAACCAGGCGACTGGCTCTTAACTGCAGACTGTCCACCACAAAGCGTCTGTAATGTGGCGACCAAATCCACAGCGAATAAAGTGCCACCGATATCTGCTGCGGTGCAAGAGTTTTATAACTGCGATCCAGCCATGTCGTCGTGACGGTTTTTTGCAGAAAATGTTGAAGAGCCCCATCATCAGCCCGTCGCGCAAGGCGTAAAAGCGTTGTTAGTAATGGCATTGCATTTTTACTGCGCTGCCAACTTGCATGATCGGCTTCCCGAATGATTTGTACGGCAAGCTCCTCAATCAAGTCATGACAGCCGCTACCACCAAGGACAACGTCAGCGGGGACCAAAAGATCCAAATTAGCGCGCACAGCTTGCAAGCGGGGATGGGAGATACCCTGCGCACGAAATTCAACGGCAAGTGCAGAATAAACTGCGTTGACCACGTCAACTGAAAGTGCCCCTCCAGCGCGCAGGAACCCAGAAAGCTTAGCAAAATCTGTACTCGATGCGACTTTCACAAGAACTGCCAAATTCGCTTGTTCTTCAATTGAGTGATTCAGCGTTAGCCAAATTTCCGGCAATTCGGCTTTGGCATACTCCAGAAAATTGCGCAAATGGTCTAATGGCGTCGCCAGCGCGGCGCGTGCCAGTTCGGCTCGCTGCGACTCCAAATCCCCGACCAGTGCATCAAACACCTTTGGCAATTTCGATTGCGCATACTCCAGAAAATTGCGCAAAATATGTAAGGGCGTCGCCAGCGCGGCACGCGTCAGTTCGGCTCGCTGCGACTCCAGTTCGCCGACCAGTGCATCAAACACCTTCGGCAACTTCAATTGCGCATACTCCAGAAAATTGCGCAAAAAATGTAATGGCGTCGCCAGCGCGGCACGCGCCAGTTCTGTTGCCTTCGACTCCAGTTCCCCGACCAGTGCATCAAACACCTTTGGTAAGTTCAATTGCGCATACTCCAGAAAATTGCGCAAGAAATGCAATGGCGTCGCCAGCGCGGCACGCGCCAGTTCGGCTCGCTGCGACTCCAAAACCCCGACCAGTGCATCAAACACCTTCGGCAATTTCGATTGGGCATAATCCAGAAAATTGCGCAAATCGCCTAAGGGTGTCGCCCACATTGCAGCCGCTAAATTGGGACATGTGGCAATTCGTGAATCCAAATCAACTAGAGTAATGACTCCAAGCCGTAACAGCAATTCGCATGGGATCTTTAAGGTACCAATGCCATTTTCAATTACCTGCGCAAATGCGTCGGCACTGGAAACCGCAGCATCAAGTATGCGCCCTGCCCCGTCGCTATCCGCAAGAACGCGTTGATAACGTATTGCAAGCGAAAAACCGTCGTGGGGATCGCGGCTGGAAAATTCACATTGATATTCCAGCATGGGCTTCACGGGCTTTGCCGCCTGCCACAGCAACTTCCCCATACCCGGATGATGCAAACGACTTCTTTGATACTGCCCACTTCGCCCATGTAACGACTGCCACACCAACCCATGCGCAATACCAAAGCCCAGTTTGCCCGGATAAGGCATACCACGCTCAGAAACTGAAAACTCCAGTTCCGCACAAGCGGCCAACATCAACAGATTTTCCCGCTCCTCCATCGAAAGTGGGTGTTTGACATTTTGCAAGTAATACTCCCGCACATAACGGCTGGCATCGTCGGCGGAAAGCGTAAAGTTGCCGCGCGAGAATTGGCTTAGTTTGCTTTGCGCAGCAAAGCTGAATGCAATCAAATCCCCTTCAAACAATCTTTGCCAAGCCGCCAACGCGGCATCGGGGACAGTCACCCCAATGCTTTTGCCTTGCCGCGTCATCAACCGCTGTATCACTCCCACCAAATCCTGCTTTTGCACCACCAGCCGCATGGCATTGCTTCCGATTTCGGCAAACACCGATTGTCGCCCCCGACTGTCCGGAACTTTTTCTGTCAAACGCCCCTGAAACAGCAATCGCACCGGCATACCCGCGTCACGCCAAGCGTTATACACGCACATGGACAGCCGTTCGGCCAAATGCACGTTATCAATAATCACCAATGCCTCACGCCCATGTTGATTAGCAATGCCCACCATTAGCGCCCGGTATTTTTCCGGGTCAGGCTGTTCATCATTATTCTCTGTCAGGTCATAATAAAATGTGCGATACACGCCAAACTCGGCATCAAAAGCCAGTAACAGGGCCAGCGTGGTCTTGCCTGACGCTCCCTTACCCAAGACGCAAGCAAAGCGCTGTTGTACCAATGCCGTTGCCACATCATCGGCCAGTGCCGGGCGATGTACCCGTCGTTCAGCATATTCTCGCCGGGATGGCCTAAAAATAACGGTGTTATCGTCAGCACCAAATAGCTCATCTGCACCAGCATCCTGCACCCGCACCAAAGGCGAAAACGATTCCCGCACCGTAGCCGCAAAAG
>JBDLSU010000136.1:0-2922 GCA_039799405.1 Pseudomonadota bacterium
TGCGTATCACCGGGAAGCGCTGCGACCAATCCCATTGATCATGAATTGCCAGGCCAGCAAACAAGGCTTGATTGCCTTGAAAAATTTCTTTCAGCGTATCCAAAAACAAGCTTTTGCCAAATCGCCGGGGCCGCGATAAAAAATAATATTTACCACGCGCAATCATGCGCTGGGCGAATCCGGTTTTATCAACGTAATAATGCTCGTCCTGAATAATTTCGGACAGGGTTTGGATGCCAATCGGTAATTTCTTTCGTGCTGGTGCAGACATGGCTTCGGGTTCGATCAGGTCAGTGGTGACTTACTTTAGCATAAGTTGTTTGCCATGGCGTGTTGTAACGCTGGTAGCACTGCAAACAATTCGGGGGCACCGAAGCGCCCCCGTGCGTCAAACAATCACCCTTGCATCAGGCAAATTTGCGCGGCTCGCCAGCGCCAAACAAATTGCTATGGCAACGGCCGCACAGGCCAGGGTGATCAGGCAGGCTACCAACATCGGCCCGGTAATGCCAGCAGCGCTCGCACTTGGTGGCGCTGGAGGCTTTGACTTCAATCGCTTCTTCAGCGGCGCTTGCCACATGTTCGATACTGGCTTGCGATGTGATGAAGACGAACTTCAATTCATCTTGCAAGCTCGCCAGCGCGGCATAGGTGTCGCCGCTGGCGCGTACCCGCACTTCGGCTTGCAGGCTGGAGCCAATCTGGCCGCTGGCGCGCACTTCTTCCAGTTGCTTCATCACTTCGGCGCGGCAAGCGCGGATCAAGTCGAACTTGGCGCTCAGTTCTTCCGCATCCGCCACAAACGGCAGCACATGGCTGGTTTGGGTGAAGATGGTTTCATCGCTGGCGGCATAGTCTTCCTTGCTGGCGAAAATGGCCCAGGCTTCTTCAGCGGTGAAGGACAAGATCGGTGCCATCAGGCGCAGCAAGGTCTGGGTGATATGCCACAGCGCGGTTTGGGCCGAACGGCGGCCTGCCGAACCTTCGGCGCTGGTGTAGAGCCGGTCTTTGATGATGTCCAGGAAAAAGCCGCCCAGGTCTTCCGAGCAATAGCCCACCAGCTTGGCAACGGCCGGGTGGAATTCGTATTTCTCGTAATGCGCCATGATCTCGCTTTGCAACTTGGCGACACCCGCCAGTGCGTAACGATCCATTTCCACCATGTCGTCCAGCGCCACTTGCTGGGTTTGGGCGTTGAAGTCGGAGGTGTTAGCCAACAAAAAGCGCAAGGTGTTGCGGATGCGGCGATAGCTTTCGGTGACGCGCTTCAAAATTTCGTCGGAGATGGACAGTTCCGCCGAATAATCGGTGGCGGCGACCCACAGGCGCAAAATGTCGGCCCCCAGGCTATCGAAGACTTTTTGCGGTGCCACCACATTGCCGACGGATTTGGACATCTTGCGCCCTTCGCCATCGACCACAAAACCGTGGGTCAGCAAGGCTTTGTAGGGCGCGGTGCCATTTAACATGCTGGAGGTGAGCAAGGAAGAATGGAACCAGCCGCGATGCTGGTCCGAACCTTCCAGGTACAGATCAGCCGGGAAGTGCGATTGCAGCGCGTGCGAACCGCGCAACACGGTTTGATGGGTCACGCCGGAATCAAACCATACGTCCAGCGTGTCGCGATTTTTTTCGTAATGCGCGGCGTCTGCACCCAAAAACGCGTCCACATCCAGTTGATGCCAGGCTTCGATGCCATCTTTTTCGATCAGTTTGGCGATTTGTTCCAACAGTTCCGGGGTGCGCGGGTGCAATTCGCCGCTTTCTTTGTGGATGAAAAACGCCATCGGCACGCCCCATTGGCGTTGCCGCGAAATGGTCCAGTCCGGGCGATTTTCGATCATGCCATGCAAGCGGGCCTGGCCCCAGGCCGGGAAGAAGGAAGTTTGCTCAATCGCCGCCAAGGCTATCGCGCGCAGGCTTTGGCTACCGCCCTGCTCGACCCGGTCCATCCCGGCAAACCATTGCGCGGTGGCGCGGTACACCACCGGGGTTTTATGTCGCCAGCAATGCATATAGCTGTGATCAAATTCCACCAGCTTGAACAAGGCCCCCACTTCATCGAGCTTTTCGCAGATGACTTTGCCAGCGGCCCAGATATTCATGCCGCCAAACAGCGGCAACCCAGGCACATAACGGCCATCGCCCATGACCGGGCGGATGATGTCGTCATCGGCCATATTATTGGCTTTGCAGACCTGGAAGTCATCCACGCCATGGGCCGGGGCGCTGTGGACTACGCCGGTGCCGCTGTCTTGCATCACATATTCGGCCACATACACCGGGGACAAGCGATCAAAACCGGCGTCGGCTGCAGCCAGCGGGTGTTTGAAAGCGATTTGGTTGAGCGCCGCGCCCTGGCAGGTGGCGATGGTACTGCCGCTCATGTCATAGCGCTGCAGGCACGATTCGACCAGGCTTTGCGCCAGAATCAACAGCATCGGCTTGCCCTGTTTGGCCGGATCATTGTGCTGGGCTTGCACCAGCGCATAGGTGAATTCCGGATGTACATTCAGCGCCTGGTTGGCGGGAATGGTCCACGGAGTAGTCGTCCAGATCACGCAATAGCCAGGCAGATCGGGCAAGGCTGGCAGGCCGAAGGCGCTGGCCAGTTTGGCCGGTTCTGCAAACGGGAAGCCCACGTCGATGGCCGGGTCGCGCTTGTCCTTGTATTCGATTTCCGCTTCAGCCAGGGCCGAGCCGCAATCAAAACACCAGTTCACCGGGCGCAAGCCACGGAACACATAGCCTTTTTCCAGCAGCTTGCCGAGCGCACGCAATTCATCGGCTTCATTGCCATAGGCCATGGTTTTGTAGGGGTTATCCCATTCACCCAGCACACCGAGGCGGATAAAATCTTTCTTTTGCTTTTCGATTTGTTCTTCGGCGTAAGCGCGCGCCTTGGACAAGACCTGATCGGTC
>JBDLSU010000137.1:0-4355 GCA_039799405.1 Pseudomonadota bacterium
GCAGCCACTGCCGGCGGACGCAGCAGCCACCACGGCGCGCTTACGCACGGGTAGTCTGTTTCCACAAAATGCCACTCAAAGCCCGCCGCTATTGGGCGCTGCCGTACTGGACTATAGCCACGCCATGCGCCAATGGGCATATATTGAGCGGGCCGAACTGACGGGCTTACCACTGGCGTTATCGGCACTGGACGTATTTCGCCGTCAACAACTGGCACTGATGATTGCCGCCACGGTGGATGCCCCATGAAATTTGATCTGTTTAACCAAACGCCGTTATCCGCGCTGGCCGAATCCCGCCCGGACAAGCAGGGTCAGCCCGCCTTGCTGATCATTGCCAAGGGCGTCTGGCGCTCAGATACCAGTCATCTGGCCAGTGCGGAAGCGCAAATTGCACTGCGCACCGAACCATTGGTGCGCCAAATTGGCGAGCTGGAGCTTGATCCGGTGCAAAAGCACATCCTCCAGGATCAACTGGAACAGGAAATCGTTTGGCTGGATCATGAAGTCAGTGCCCCCAAGGGCCAGTTTGAAATCGTTATTGCCGCCAATATTCGCGAACCACACGGCCAAGCCGCGCCGTATATTGACGCCTCGGTTACGCTGGGGGAGCAAGTGCGCATGATACGCGCCTATGCGCCGCGTTACTGGCATGGCAACCGCATTGCGCAGGCGGGGGCAGGCGTGCGCTCGGTGCCCATGTGCCACTGCTTTGCGCACTGGCAAGACAGTTTGCTGGCCCAACTGAGAGCGCCCGAATTACCCGACCTTTCCGCCTTCGTGCGCCAAAACGCCACCTGGCCCGACTGGCTGCCATGGCTGGAAGACCCACAACAGCCGCTGGTTGAGCGCGCACAAGCCTGGCATCCGTGGAGCTTTAACGCCTGGCCCGAAACCGCGCCGCACCGCCTGCCATTTGCTGGCACCTATGATGACGGCTGGAAACAGCGCCGCTCGCCCAATCTGCCACACGACTTTGATCCACGCTTTTACAACATCGGCCACCCGGCCTTGCAAATGGCACAAGCACCCAGGGCGGGCTGCCCGATCCGGCTACGCAATATCGGCCCCCAGCCAGCGCTGGCCTTTCAATATCCTGCCCTGAATTTGCAAGCAGACTACAGCGGTATGGATGGCGTGCAACGCCACACCGCCTTGCGTGCCGACACCTTGCTCATTGAGCCGGAACACAAGCGCTTCTCCATCATCTGGCGCGCCCACGTGCCGCTCGCAGCGCAAGCGCCGGGGCGACGCGGTGCGGTGCGCCTCTACCCGCAAAGGAACCCGGCATGAATGCAGCTCTGCCATCGCCCGTCTTCGGTTTAATCGGCGCAGGTGCCGTCACCGCTGTTGGCAATTCTGCCCGCCAAAGCGCTGCCTCGTGGATAGCCCATGCACGCGCCATGCAACGCCTGCGCCTGCCGGAGTTGGCTGAAGCGGTGACCGTGGTGCCGTGTGCCAGCGTGACAGGCCAGTTGCAAGGCGCCGCGCGGCTGCAAACCATGCTGCCTTCAGCCATTGCCGAAGCGCTGGAAAATTTTACCCAGGGTAAAGTCGCAGCGCGTCCGGTAAAAAATGGCGATCAGCTGCAGGTATTGGAAATTTTGCTGCTGCCCGGCGAACTGGATTCAGCCCAATGCAAGACCCTGCACGCCACGCTGGATCAAACCCTGGCGCAGTTCCCCGCCTGGCAAGCCATGTCCAACCTGCGCAGCCAATGCCAACGCGGCAGCGTTTCAGCATGGGAAGCGCTGGAAGTGGCGTTCCGTACCCTGGACAGCCACCCCGGCATCGACTACGTGCTGATCGCTGGCACCGACAGCCTGTGCAACCGGCCGCAACTGGCGCAGGCCGCCAAGCAAGGCTTATTGCAACACAAAGGCAACCGCGAAGGCTATGTGGCGGGTGAAGCCGCCGCTTGCGTGCTACTGCAACGTATGCACAATGTGCTGGATCTGGCCCCCGGCCAATTTGCCCTGCACCGCCCAAGCTTGGCGAACAGCAGCGATCCGCAAACCCTCGCACAAGCGCTTGGCACCGCGCTCAATGGCGCGCTCGGCAGCGCAGGCATGAACGGCAGCCACATCTCCCACCTGGCCAGCGACATGGACGGTTCAAGTTGGCGCGCCCAACTCGAAAACCCGGCGCTGGGCAACAGCGTCTACCGCGAAGCGAGCGGCTTGCCACAATGGTATCTGGCCGAAATGCTGGGCCAGACCGGGGCCGTTACGGGCTTGTTAAACTGGGTCATGGCCAGTCAGTTGCAGCAGGTAGAGCGTATCAACACCTTGTTAAATTGGTCGATAGACCGGGCTGGCCGCTGCGCCGCCAATGTATTGGAGCGCGCTTCATGAGTACCAATGTTCGTACCGACGGCCATGATCTGGTTACCCAACACGCCAAAGGCACCGTGGTGCAGCCAGCCGACCCGGTGCTGCTCAAACCCAAAGGTGACCCCGGCGTGGCGCTGCACAAAAACGACAGCAGCGCCATCAACAATCCGGCAGGTACGGTGTTTGATCACGGTACCCTGGTGGCGCACAAAGCCAGCTTTTTGGGGGCCGGACAGCATGCGCCGGTGGTCATGCTGGGTAAAAACGTCCCGGTCAAGGATGGTGACAACGGCTTTTTAAGCTGGGCCAAAACCCTGTATGTGGAAAGCAAGGCTGCCGTGATGGATGCGGTCGATACCGGTGTGAATTCGCTCTGGGCCTTGCTGCCTGCTGCCGTGCAAAACATGGTTAAAAATGGCGAAGCAGTGGTAGGCGGCATGAGCGCGCAGGATTTTAAAGATGCGGCAGCAGAAGATGCGCAAGCCATGCTGGATGCTTTGATGTCGCAAGACACTTTGATTGCGCTGGGGCAGACTGCGGCGCTGATGGGGGTATCGGCGATTCCGGTAGTGGGCCAACTGGCGGGCGGCACACAGGCGGTGATGCGCATCAAGTCCACCATTGAAGGCGTGGCCGGTGCGGCGGATGAACCCAAGGCGATTGTGGAAGAGTGGAGTCAGCCGATGAGTCCGGCGCAGTTGGCGGCGGCGCGCAAAAAGCTGGCTTCGTGGCTGATCAAGGCCGGGATTACGGCGATTTTGGCGGCGCTGGGTAAGGCGTTGCCCAAGTTGTCAAAAAATGCCGCAGGTAAGGAGAATTCGAGCAAGGACGTGAAAGTGGGAACCGGCCCCAAGGCGCAAGCCACTGGCTGTGCCTGTTCTATCGGCAAACCCGTCATCATCGCCACCGGAGAAAAGTTATTAATCGACACCGATTTCAGCCTGCCCGGCACACTCGCTGTCGATTGGACTCGTCACTACCGCTCCGGCAACCTGCAAGACGGCTGGTTTGGTCAGGGTTGGAGCCACCCCATGGGCGTGGAACTGGCGCTAGGCCCCGAGGAACTGAACTATTACGACCCCACCGGGCGGCGCATCCCCTTACCCGCCATTGCCGTTGGCATTAGTCATTTCGACGCCTATGAACAATTCACGCTAAGCCACCCCGAGCAGCATACCTGGCACTTGACCAACAAAAGTGGGCTGTGCCAAATCTTCGTGCGCCAGCGTGACGATTGCTGGCGTTTGCCGCTGGCAGCAATGCAAGACCGCAACGCCAACCGCGTTACCTTGCACTACACCGCTCCGCCCGATGATAGTTTCATCCCGCACCGCCCATATGCCCTGACGGATTGCTCCGGGCGGGTGCTACGTTTGGCATGGGATCAGCATGCGCACCTGTTGGGTGTGGCACTGCAACTCACACCCGACCACACCCCGCCAGACCAAGCGCGCTTCCACTATCTGGCGCGCTACAGCTATTCAACCGAAGGCGACCTCGCCACCTTTCTGGACGGCACCGACGAACGGCGCGCCTACCACTGGCGCAACCATGTGCTAACTGGCTACACCCGCGCCGACGGTAGCGAATTTGCCGCCGAATATGATGTCTATGCGCCGCAGGGCCGTGTCACGCGCTCCTGGCATGTGGCCACGGGCGAAGGCTTGCGCTTTGAATACGACCCGGCGCGCAGCCAAAACCGTGTTATCGACAATCTGGGGCGCTGCACCACCTTTGAATACGACGAGCGCCAAGACATCATCGCCACCACCGGGCCGGACGGCGTGCGTATTGCCAGCCCATTCGATAGTAACGGCAATCCGCAGGCACAAGGGGATGCGCTGGGTCGCAAAACCCAATTCCAGTTTGATGAACGTGGCAATTTAACGCTGCTGGTCAACCCGATGGGTGCGTCCACGCGGTTCAAATACAACGAACTGGATTTGCCGATCCAAATTACCAATGCCGCCAAGCACAGCACGCAGCAAGAATTTGACCAACGCGGCAATCTGATCGCCCGTA
>JBDLSU010000138.1:0-2531 GCA_039799405.1 Pseudomonadota bacterium
TCAGGTCAGACTGGGCTGAAAAATCGGCGCTATTGAAGTAGAAGCCATCTTTGGTGATCGCCGAATAGCTCATCCGGATACCAATTGCGACCCAACTGTCCGGGAACAAGTCGATTTGATAGGAAACCGAAACCGCGCCATTTTGCGACAGATCGCGAATCTTGCGTTCATGCGGAATCATCTGGGTATTGGCATCGTAGGTACCCGCCACCAGATTGCCCACTTCATTATTGCCACCCAGGCTGTGCGCCACAATATGCAGCCATTCCCATTTTCTTGCATGCGCCCAGTCTTCGCTATAAATGGCGGCGGCATAATTGCGCGCCGAATCACACATCACCGAGTCGCGGCTCTTGCTGGTATCCCCTTGCTCCACCGGTTTGTCGAACCAGCATTCAATCTCGATCATGTCGGTACCCGGTGCCGCCGGAAAATCCGGGTCGGCCTTGGCTTTTTTGGCCGAGGGGCGTGGCCCCTGCAAGGGTAGCGGTACCCGGCCAAAATACAGCCAGTCCGGGCCATAGCCGATCAAGACATATTTGTAGGGTTTGTCATTGCTGTTCAAATCGCATTCCCAGGTGTACGAATTAAGCAGGGTGACTTTGGCGTCAATTGCCTTCACTTTATAACTGAGCGCCAGATCGCGTTTCTTCTTGTCCGCGCTGATCAAAACATTGGTGCCAACCGGGTCAGCGGCACGGCCCTTGACGTTGAAGCCCTTGGTTTTGACTTTCGTGTTAATGGTGACTCTGCCGGAGCGTAATTGCATGTTGGCCTCCTTAAAACAGGGGTTAATCGGTTCGTGAACAATGCCGGAAATCTTAATCCGCCAGCGCCTTGTGCGCCGCTTCTTCCGGGGTAATGCCATCGTAAAACTGGTCGGTCAGGTCTTCAATTTCCGCCTCAATAAATTCCTGCGCCTGCGCTTGGGTCGCGCCGCCTTCTACCAGGTAGCCTTCCAGCTCGATACACCAGTGGATAATGGCCAGCGTTTCTTCATCGGGTTCATCTTTTTTCTTGGCCATGATGGTTTCCTTTGCGGTAGGGGGTGCTGGCTATTATGCTACGGAATTACGCCGATTTTGCGATTGGGCCGGGATATTCCAGTAGCAATTCGGCGTGCGGCCAGTGTGCAGCCAGAAGCACAGTGGTTTTGTTATTCAAAATCATTGCGACAATCTCGCGCCAGGATCTGATGAACTCCCGCTACCATCAAAATTTGCACCCATCAAAAAGTTGGCAATAGCAAAGCCGCAACGCAGTTCTGGCGTAAAATGCTTCGTCGATCAACGGGCAACGAGCATGCAATCCGGACGCAATGCATAGAAATAAGGGATGTCTGATGAAACTGTGGGTGAACCTGGCCTTGCTTGGCTGTTTCTGCTGGCCGCTCAATCTGGCTTATGCAATACAGGTCGTGGGCGACAGCCATATCCTGAGTCGCCCAGGCCATAATCATGAGGTAAGCGGGCCGGGCGCGGATCTGGTGCGCGAAGTGATGCATCGGGCCAATCTCCCGTTTACCTTCAACATCTTGCCGTGGGCGCGTGCGTATGCGATAGCCGAAGGGCCGGACGAGGTAATGATCATCAATCTCGGGCGCACCGCCGAGCGCGAGAACAAGTTCAAGTGGGTGGGCGAAATCATCCCGGTCGAATACCGCATGGTCAAACTCAAGAGCCGCAGAGATATCCAGATCAAAACCCTGGACGATGCGCGCAACTTTCAAATCGGCGTGCAAAATCAGGACATCTGCCACCGCTATCTGATCAACAAGGGTTTTCCGTCATCTGCCTTGCAGACCAGCGCGGGTTATGAACAGGCCTTTGCCAAGCTGCTGGTAGACCGGGTTGATCTGGTGCCGCGCAGCCATATCGGCATTCGCGATTTTTGCGAAAAATCCCCGCAGGATTGCGACAAAATCGAAGTGGCCTACCGGCTTGATGAAGTCAATACCTCTTTGTTTATGGCCTTCAGCAAACACACCCCGGACGAGGTGGTAGCGCGTGCGCGCAAGGCGTATGAGCAAATTCGGGCTGATGGTACCTGGCAAAAGATTATGGCACCGTTGTTGAAATAAGCCGACGCTTGCGAAAAATATACAGACTCAAGAAAACAAGAAGCAGCGCCAAAACCGAAGCCAAAAATGGTGCCAACGTCGTAAAAAGAAGATCTTTTTTCGACTGCATGGCCAAGGCATACCAGATGGCGGGCATGGAAAGGATGCCTGCCATCAGCGCAATCGATTTACTACTTTGCCAATTGTGCAGTTTGTATGCGTCAAAAGCGAGCGAAGCGATGACAAAGCAGGCCACGACCGGAAAAAAGCTGTTGAGGGCGGTAGCAAGAAAACTTGCCGCATGCAAAACGGCGATAATCGCCAGAATGATTGCACCATATTCGGAGTGCCCCGCAGCGCCGATGTTCATCTCCGGTCCGCTGGAGGGTGTCAGAATGACTGCCACCAGCGCAACCGGAGTCGCGACCATGGCACCAACCAGCAGGGCAAAAACTTGACGGCGAATGCGGGT
>JBDLSU010000139.1:0-3118 GCA_039799405.1 Pseudomonadota bacterium
ATCCGGATTGTGGTGGTGTTGTCGATGCTGCGCACTGCATTGGGCATGCAGGAAACGCCACCCAATACCGTCATCATCAGCCTGTCGTTGTTCCTGACCTTTTTTACCATGTCACCCACCATGCAGGCCGTCAATACCCAAGCCTTGCAACCATTTTTTGATGGGAAAATCAGCATGGAGCAAGCCGCCAGCAGTGGCATCAAACCGATGCGCGAGTTCATGGTGCGCCAGACCCGCGAACGTGATCTGGCGCTGATGGTCGAGCTGGCCAAGGGTGAGACGCCACAATCCATGGACGACATCAAACTGGCGCAATTGATACCAGCCTTCATGTTGTCGGAATTGCGCTCGGCATTTCAAATCGGCTTTGTCATTTTCTTGCCATTTTTATTGATTGATTTGATTGTGTCGAGTGCCCTGCTATCACTGGGCATGATGATGGTGCCGCCCACCTCGATTTCCTTACCGATCAAGATTTTGATGTTCGTTTTGATCGATGGCTGGAATATTGTGGTGCGGGCCTTGCTGGGTACCTTTGTCTAGGGTGGCAATGGTGCATGGCATGGCGGTCATTCCAGACAAATATGGTGTCGATCCGGAACAAGCCTTGCGCTTGTGGCTGGCCTGGGAACAGCGCCATGAACCGGAACAACGGGTAAAATTGATCGACTTGTATTTGCCCTTCGCCCGCATGATGGCAGCCAAGCTGTATGCCCGGCGCAGCTATCCCGAACTGGAATTCATGGATTATTTGCAGTATGCCACCGTCGGTTTGCTGGAATCGATTGATCGCTTTGAGCGCCAGCGCGGGGTCAGCTTTGAAACCTATGCCGGTGTGCGCATCAAGGGCGCGATTCTGAACGGAATTGCTTCCCTGAGTGAAAAACAGGAACAGGTGCAGGCGCGCCAGCGCGTGCTCGATGCGCGCCTGCAAGCGCTGCAACCCGAAACGACGGCGCAAGCCGATGCCATGCCAATTGACGCTGTGTTTGCCTCATTGGCCGAACTGGCGATTGGCCTGGCCATGGGTTTTGTACTGGAAGACACCGGCATGTTCCAGGCCGAACCGGGCCTGGGGTATCATGACAACACCTATCAGCGGGTGGAAATGCGCCAGTTGCAGGAACGTATGCATCATTATTTGGCCGCCTTGCCGGAAAATGAAAACCGGATTCTGAGTTACCATTATTTGCAACACCTCGGTTTTGAAGAAATTGCCCGTTTGCTGGGGGTATCCAGAGGGCGGATTTCGCAACTTCATAAACAGGCGCTCGCACGCATGCGCAAGCTTATGGAGGCCAAAGATGGCATCGATTTGCACCTTTAAGATCAAGCCTGGCCCGCTTTGCCAAACTATTCAACCAAGACAGGAAACAATATGACTGCCATCCCGCCACCCGCACCTGCTCAGGCCGAACTTGCCGCCAGACTGCAGCGTCTGCAAGGATATTTGTTGCAGGATCCGGATAACACGCATTTGCTGCTGGATTTGATTGATTTGTGTCTGGCACTGGGGCTGTGGCAAAACGCCCAGCCGTATCTGGAGCATGCCCGCCAGTTGGCCCCGCACGACCCGTATTTTCAGCAGCGCCAGGCCAGTGTGTGGATGGCTCAGGAAAACTGGGCCGCCGCCAATGCCGTGCTGGAGAGCCTGTACCGCGATATGCCTGATCTGATTCTGGCCCATGATTTGGCCATTACCCGGTTTCGCCTGGGGCAGTATGCGGCAGCACAAGCCTGCCTGCAAGCTTGCCTGGCCCAGCCGTCAGTACCCCTTGCCAGCGTGATCCTGATGCTGCGTTGCCTGCACCATGGCGGTGACCTGAAAAGTGCGCTGGCCTTGGTGCAACCATATGAAGTTGCGGCTGAGACCAGCGCCGAGTTCTGGTCAGTTGTGAGTTTGCTGCAGCTTGATGCCGACAATTTGCCACAAGCTGAACGATGCTGCCGCCACGCGCTGGCACTTGCTCAGGATAAAACCGTACTGGAAGCCTTGATTGTCAGTGGCACGCTGGCGCTGGGGCATGCTGATTTGACGCTGGCGCAACAACACTTTGAGCAAGCCTTGCAAATCAAGCCCGATGAAGGGCGTATCTGGGGTGGCAAAGGCTTGATCAAGCTGATGCAGCAAGACTGGATTGCTGCCAGTGCTGATCTGGAGCAAGCCGTGATCTTTATGCCCCGGCATATCGGCACCCGTCATGTACTGGCCTGGTGCAAAATTCTGGCTGGCGACCTGGCTTCCGCCCGTGCGATTTTGAATGCTGCGCTGGCGATGGATCGTAACTTTGGCGAAACCCATGGTGGTTTGGCGGTGGTGGCTGCCATGTCCGGGCAAACAGCCGAAGCCCAAGTGTTGGTGCGGCGCTCGCTTGGCTTGAATCCACAAGGCATGGCCGCACGTTTTGCCCAAACCCTGCTGGCACGCCAGGGCAATAGCCCGGCTGATCTGGCCCGCTTTCAGCAAGAAGTGGCCGCCTTACTTGCCAGCCAGAGCAGCCCGTTTGGGGGCAGCCTGACTGATCTGATGCAAAAAATGCGACCTTAAACCGGGTTGAGCAGATGTTGGGTGGCCTGATCCACCAACTGCCGGGTGTGGGGATTGGTTTCCATGGTTTTTTGCACTTCGTCCAGCACCTGATAGAACTTGGGGTCATTGATCAAATGCTCACCCAGTTGTGACAGCAAGACCGCTTCCAGAAATACCCGGAACGCCTTCTTGCCGCGTTCCTGATCGTCGCGCCCGATCTGTTTGATGCGCTGTTTGATCAATCCTTCCAGATTTTCCGGATGGTAATGGCTGGTTTTGGGCGCGCTGGTCTGATTGCGCTGGTTCGCTTGCGCTACCACGCTGGCAGCACCCAACTGGCTGCGAATTGCGCTGACCAGTTGCGCTACTGAAGAAATGGAGGCTGACATGATGGCATTCAGTGCAGCGTGCCACCGTTGCCTGTATAGGCCGATAGCAAAACATGTTGCGCTGCCGATTCATCGACCTGATACTGTTTGCGCACCTCCGGCGGCAATTGTTCAATACTATTGACCAGTGCTTGCATGTTTTTGATCAAAGCCGGGTTATTTGCGTGCAGTGCCATGCCTTGTTGAAACGCGTTGAGCG
>JBDLSU010000140.1:0-5222 GCA_039799405.1 Pseudomonadota bacterium
AGGGTTGCCCTGCGAAATCATCCACTGATTCCACAACAGAAACAGGGAGGTGCAGAATACAACCCACAGGACGTTACGTTTGATATCCATTGGCGTAGCAATCAGGAGTGGTTACAACCGCGAACGGTCGAGGGTTTGAAATCGGGATTAAGATCAGGATCAAGATCGGGATTAAGGCCGGATTTGGCAGCCGGGCCGGTACCCGATGCGCAATGCGATTCCGGGCCAGATGGCTCCGGCACCAGATCAAGGCCACCCGGATGCCACGGATGACATTTACATACACGTTTGGTCGCCAGCCAACTGCCCCGTGCCGCACCATGCACCCGCAACGCTTCGAGCGCATAGTTGGAACAAGTTGGGAAAAAACGGCATTTTTGCCCCAGCATCGGGCTGATGATTAATTGATAGGCGCGCAGCAGGAAAATCAGAACCGGTTTCATGCTTTTGCTCCCTGCCGCACTTGTGCAGCAAACAGACGTGCCAATTCGACCCGCAGCGCCGCTTTCAAAGCACTGTTGGTCGCTGGCCCGGCCTTGCTGTTAACCGGGCCCGACAAGCGCACCACACAATCGATGGCAGGCAGACGGGACATCCGAAAAAGCTCTCGGGTAAGACGTTTGATGGTATTGCGGGTTACCGCACGCGGAGCAAATCGCTTGGCAACCACCACGCCAAGGCGTGCATGTTGCAGTTGATTGGCTCGTACATACAATACAAAGTGGGCAGTTTTTTGCGCCGGACGCAAACGAAAAGCGGATGAAAACTCATCCGCTTTTACGATGCGCCGTTTGCGTGCAAAGTCTTGTGATGTCGCCCCACCTGCAGTCTGACCGGGGCCAGACGCTTGCGCAACGTCGCGAGAAAACTCACGAGTAACTTTATCACCAACTTCGCCTGCGTTATGCTCAGTCACACAATTTGCTGGCAATACCAATGCTGCCGGAATTACACAGCCAAACGTTTACGGCCTTTGGCACGACGTGCGTTGAGCACGGCGCGGCCGCCACGGGTGGCCATACGAGCGCGGAAGCCGTGAGTACGCTTGCGGCGCACGACGGAAGGTTGATAAGTACGTTTCATGGTGGTCTCGCTAATAGAGCAACAATAAAAAATCGGGTCAAACTACATGACACTGTCTTGACTGCATTGGCGCGTACGCCCACGCCACTAATCGAGCATGGCATTCCGCAGAACCCGAGATTAGACAGCATTCCACCCCAACTTGTCAACAGGTTTTTGCAGGCTTGTTGTGTGACCAGCTTGATCTGAATTGAAAAAAACCCATGCAAGCTGTGGATAACTCCCCCAAGCAAGAGTAAAATATCGGCTGCGTGTGGCAACTCATGAATAAGATGATCCTGTCATGACTTGAGACGCTTCCCCCACACCCTTCACACAAAAGACACATGGAAAATTTTTGGCGAGCCTGTTCCGCTCAACTGGAACTGGAACTCACACAGCAACAATTCAGCGCCTGGATCGCCCCCTTGGCTCCGCTCGATTTCGAGCAGGGCAAGTTGCGCATCGCCGCGCCCAACCGCTTTAAACTGGACTGGGTCAAAACCCAATACGCCAGCCGCATTCAGGCCCTGGCCGCCAAGCACTTTGATGCCGATATCGAAGTCCTGTTTGTACTCGACCCACGGCAAAACGCCGCCCGGAAAGCCCCCGCCAGCACGCCGGTGCAAAGCGCCCTGAATGGTGCAAGCGGCAACGCCACCGCCAATTTGCGCGACACCGACGACAGCGACAACAGCGAAGTGCCTCCCCCGGCCGAAGCCGGGCCAGACATCAGCCATTCACCACGACGCGAACAAAGCCGCATCAATACCGATTTAAGCTTCGACAGCCTGGTCACCGGGAAAGCCAATCAACTGGCGCGCGCCGCCGCAATTCAGGTCGCCAACAACCCGGGCGTGTCGTATAACCCGCTGTTTTTCTATGGCGGCGTCGGTCTGGGTAAAACCCATTTGATTCACGCGATTGGCAACAAGGTATTGCAAGATCAACCGAATGCGCGCATCCGCTATATCCACGCCGAGCAATACGTGCGCGATGTGGTGACCGCCTACCAGCGCAAGGGTTTTGACGAGTTCAAGCATTACTACCATTCGCTCGACATGCTGCTAATCGATGATATTCAATTCTTCAACGGCAAAAGCCGTACCCAGGAAGAATTCTTTTACGCTTTTGAAGCGCTGATTGCGGCCAAGAAGCAAATCATCATTACCAGCGACACCTATCCGAAAGAAATCAGCGGCATGGATGACCGCCTGATTTCGCGCTTCGATTCCGGCCTGACAGTGGCGATTGAACCGCCGGAACTGGAAATGCGGGTCGCGATTTTGCTGAAAAAAGCCAAGACCGAAGGCGTGTTCCTGTCAGACGACGTGGCGTTTTTCGTCGCCAAGCATTTGCGCTCCAACGTGCGCGAACTGGAAGGCGCGCTGCGCAAGATTCTGGCCTATTCCCGCTTTCACGGTAAGGAAATCAATATTGATATCGTCAAGGAAGCCCTGAAGGATTTGCTGTCGGTGCAAAACCGCCAGATATCGGTAGAAAACATCCAGAAAACCGTGGCCGACTTTTTCCATATCAAAATGGCGGACATGACTTCCAAGCGCCGCCCCGCCAATATCGCGCGGCCGCGCCAGATTGCCATGTATCTGGCCAAGGAACTGACACAAAAAAGCTTGCCCGAAATTGGTGAATTATTTGGTGGCCGCGACCACACCACGGTATTGCACGCAGTACGCAAAATCGCATCCGACCGCGCCAAAAACCCGGAATGCAATCACGAGCTGCACGTACTGGAACAAACGCTGAAAGGCTAGCGCCAGGGGCCAAACGCCACCTGCCGCCGAACTTACTAAATTGCTTTAATCTCTACAAGGAAATCGTATGCAACTGGTCAAATCTACTCGTGACACCCTTTTGCGACCGCTGCAAATTGTCAGTGGTATTGTCGAGCGTCGGCATACGATGCCGATCCTGGCCAATATCCTGATCAAAAAGGATGGCGAGAACGTCTCTTTCCTGTCAACCGACCTGGAAATTCAGATTTCCACCAAGGCCGCTATCGGCGCGAGTGACGAAGTGGCGGGCACCACCGTCGCTGCACGCAAATTGCTCGACATTTTGCGCGCCCTGCCGGAAAGCGGCGAAGTCAAACTCACACTCGATGGCAAACGCCTGACCGTGCAGTCCGGCAAATCACGCTTCAATTTACAAACCCTGGCCCCGGAAGACTTTCCGACCATGAACCAGGCCAACGACTTTAATGCCCACTTTACGCTGCCACAAAAAACCTTGAAGCACTTGTTCCACATGGTGCATTTTTCGATGGCGCAGCAAGACATCCGTTATTACCTGAATGGCTTGTTACTGGTGCTCGACGGCAAGCACGTGATTGCGGTTGCCACCGACGGCCACCGTCTGGCGTATTGCCAGGCCGAAACCGAGCAAAGTTTTGAACGCCAGGAAGTGATTATTCCCCGCAAAACCGTGATGGAAATGCAGCGCCTGCTGGAAGAAAACGATTTGCCGGTCGAAATCGATATCGCAGCCCAGCAACTGAGGTTGCAATTTGCCGATCTGGAACTGGTATCCAAGCTGGTGGAAGGCAAATTCCCGGACTTCAACCGGGTCGTACCCAAGGGCTATAAAAACCAGTTTTTGATCAGCCGGGAAGAACTGCTGCGCTCGCTGCAACGGGTGGCGATCATGACCAATGACAAATTCAAGGGCGTGCGCTGCATTATCGGTGACAACGCCATGAAAATTATCTCGACCAATTCCGATCAGGAAGAAGCGGCGGAAGAACTCGATATCGTGTATGACGGCGATGAAGTCGATATCGGTTTCAACGTCACTTACTTGCTCGATGTACTCAACAATATCAAGACCGAGCAAATCAATATTGCGCTGGGTGATTCCAATTCGTCGGCCCTGATTTCGATACCCGATAACCCGGACTTCAAATACGTGGTCATGCCAATGCGAATCTGATTTTTGGATTGGATTTTTCAAATTGATTTTTGTTATTTGCCTCATTTTGTCTCATTGAAGAAAGTTGTTTATGTCCCAAAGCCCACAAGACAATCCCAGCCCGGTCAAAGCCGACGAATACGGTGCCGCCTCGATTCAAATTCTGGAAGGCCTGGAAGCGGTGCGCAAGCGCCCTGGCATGTATATCGGTGACACTTCCGACGGCACTGGCTTGCACCATCTGGTGTTTGAAGTGCTGGATAATTCGATCGATGAATCGCTGGCCGGTCACTGTACCGAAATACACGTCACCATCCATTCCGACAATTCGATTTCGATCACCGACAATGGGCGCGGCGTTCCAACCGGCATCAAGTTTGACGACAAACACGAACCCAAGCGCAGCGCGGCCGAAATCGTCATGACCGAGCTGCACGCCGGCGGCAAATTCGACCAGAACTCGTACAAGGTGTCCGGTGGTTTGCATGGAGTGGGTGTTTCGTGCGTGAATGGCTTGTCAAAACTGTTGAAGCTCACCATCCGCCGCGACGGCAAAGTGCATTACATGGAATTTGTCCGGGGCGTGCCACAAAACCGCGAAATTGAAATCATCAACGGGATCGAATGCTCACCGATCAAGGTGATCGGCGAAACCGACAAACGCGGCACCGATGTGCATTTCTGGGCCGATGAAGAAATTTTCAATAACGTCGAATTCCATTACGACATTCTTGCCAAGCGCATCCGCGAACTCTCCTTCCTGAACAACGGGGTCAGGATTCGCCTGTCAGATCACCGCAGCGGCAAGGAAGAAGTGTTTGCCTTTGAAGGCGGCACCCGTGGCTTCGTCGATTACATCAACAAAGCCAAAACCGTATTGCACCCGACCGTATTCCAGGCCACTGGTGAACGCATGTCGGATCAAAACACCAATATCACGGTCGATATTTCGATGCAGTGGAATGATGCCTACAACGAGCAAGTGCTGTGCTTCACCAATAATATTCCGCAGCGCGACGGTGGCACCCACCTGACCGGTTTGCGCGCTGCCATGACGCGCGTGATCAACAAGTATATTGAAGAACACGAATACGCCAAGAAGGCCAAAGTTGAAGTCACCGGCGACGATATGCGCGAAGGCCTGACCTGCGTATTGTCGGTAAAAGTGCCGGAGCCAAAGTTCAGTTCGCAAACCAAGGACAAGCTGGTATCGAGCGAAGTGCGCGGCCCGG
>JBDLSU010000141.1:0-3176 GCA_039799405.1 Pseudomonadota bacterium
ACATGGAGCAAGACCCGCTGCACCGCAAACACCATCACGAGCAAATGACCTTTGGCATGGTCTACGCCTTTACCGAAAACTTTGTACTGCCACTGTCGCATGATGAAGTGGTGCATGGCAAAGGCTCGCTGCTGGGCAAAATGCCAGGCGATGAATGGCAGCGCTTTGCCAATCTGCGCGCCTATTACGGCTTTATGTGGGGCCACCCCGGGAAAAAACTGCTGTTCATGGGCTGCGAATTCGCCCAGACGCGTGAATGGCAGCATGATTACAGCCTCGACTGGCATTTGCTCGAATCCGGGCCAGCCGGATCAAACACAGCGCAACCGCTGCATCAGGGCGTGCAGAGGCTGATTCGCGATTTGAACACCGTCTATCGCGACTGGCCCGCGCTGCACCAGCTCGATTGCGAACCACGCGGCTTTTCCTGGCTGGTGCAAGATGATCGCGACAATTCGGTGTTCGCCTTTGCTCGCCGCAATGACGCCGGGCAAACCATTATCGTCATCAGCAATTTCACCCCGGTGCCACGCCATGACTACCGCATCGGCGTGACGCGGCCCGGATGCTACCGGGAACTGATCAATACCGATGCCGCACATTATGGCGGCAGCGGGCTGGGCAATCATCCATTGTCAAGCCAGCCCCATACCTCGCACGGGCGCGCAGACTCGATCAGCCTGAGCCTGCCACCGCTGGCGACGCTGTTTTTATTATGCGAAACCTGAAACAACCATCCGCCGATACGGCAATCGACACCAGCCAGCCAGAGGCCGCCCGGTACAACGCTGCCCTGGGCGCGCACTGGGATGGCAACGGCGTCAGTTTTGCCCTGCTCGCCCCCAATGCCAGCCAGGTCTGGCTGTGCCTGTTTGAGCATGCCGATCAAGCCGAAACCCGCCGCCTGCCCTTGCTGCGTCAGCCAGACGGGGTATGGCGTGGCTACCTGCCAGCAGCCGCACCGGGTCTGTTATACGGCTACCGGGTAGCCGGCACCTGGGCACCGCAGCACGGCCAATGGTTTAACCCAAACAAACTGCTACTCGACCCCTACGCCCGCGAAGTGGTGGGCCACTGCCATGGCCAGCCAGAATTTAGCGCCAACCGCCCCGGCGACCTGACACAGCCCTGCCCGCTCGACAATGCCGCCATTGCGCTCAAGGCGCGGGTGGTCAACCCGGCTTACGACTGGCAAGGCGATGTGGCACCGCGTATCCCTGTGGCCGATACCGTCATCTACGAATGCCATGTCAAAGGCTTTACCCGCTTGTGGCCCGATATGCCGCCCGGGCTGTGCGGCAGCTATGCTGCTCTGGCGCAAACACCGGTATTGGATTATCTGCAACAGCTCGGCATTACCAGCCTGTGTTTGCTGCCGGTTCACCCCCACGCCGACGAAGTACGCCTGCACCAGTTGGGCTTGTCCAATTATTGGGGCTATAACACGGTCGCCTTTTTCGCGCTCGAAGCCAGCTACGCTTCCCGCCGCCCGGATAGCAACGCCGCGCTGGAATTACGCGATGCCATCAAGGCGCTGCATGCGCGTGGTATCGAAGTTTTGCTCGACGTGGTCTACAACCACAGCGCCGAAGGCAATACCGATGGCCCCACCCTGTGCTGGCGCGGCATTGATAACACCCTGTACTACCAGTTGCGGCCCGATGTTATCAGTGGTGCCGCACAAGCCAGCGATATCAGTGCGCAATACCTCAACTACACCGGTTGCGGCAATACCTTCAACCTGAACCAGCCCCAGGTCATGCAGATGGTGCTCGATTCGCTACGCTACTGGGTGAGCGAATTTCATGTCGATGGCTTCCGCTTTGATCTGGCCCCGGTGCTGGGGCGTGATGCATCCGGCTTCCGGCCTGATGCCCCCTTGCTGCAGGCAATTGCGCAAGACCCGCTGCTCAGCCAGGTCAAACTGATCGCCGAACCCTGGGACATTGGCCCCGGCGGCTACCAGCTCGGGCAGTTTCCTGACGGCTGGCTGGAATGGAATGACCAGTATCGCGACACCATGCGCGCCTTCTGGCTGCATCAGTGGCCCACGCTGGGCCAGTTCGCGCGGCGCTTTGCGGCATCGTCCGATCTGTTTCAACATGACCAGCGCCAGCCTACCGCCAGCATCAATTTCATTTGCGCGCATGACGGTTTTACCCTGGCCGATGCGCTCTGTTACAACCACAAGCATAATGCCGCCAATGGCGAACACAACCGCGACGGCCACAACCACAACCATAGCTGGAATGGCGGGGTAGAAGGGCCATGCGCCGACCCTGCCCTCACGCAACTACGCCAGCGCCTGCAACGCGCGCTACTGGCCACCCTGCTGTTTTCGCAGGGCACGCCGATGCTGCTGGCGGGCGACGAAATCGGCCACAGCCAGGGCGGCAATAACAATGCCTACTGCCAGGACAATGCCACCACCTGGCTCAACTGGGCGCAAGCCGACCAACCATTGCACCACTGGGTACAGCGTTTGCTGGCAATACGACGGCGCTATTGTGCGTTGCGCAAGCCCCACTGGTATAACAGCAATGATGTGAATTGGCGACACCCGAACGGCCAGCCGATGCAGCCCAGCGACTGGGACAGCCAGGACAATTACAGCATCGCAATCCATTTGCATGACCTACCAACAGGCGAAGATTGTTTACTACTCTGCAATGCGGAAGCACGCGACATCGAATTTTTGATGCCAGATGGTCATTGGAACATCCTGCTCGATAGTGGATTGGCAGCAAGCAGCACAACCGTGCCCGAACCGGCTGCCACCGCCCCAGGCCGCCTGATTGTGGCCGGTCGCAGCCTGTTACTAGCAGTTAAAATTTTGTCAGCAAACCACGACAACCCTGCATGACCTTCGGTGACTGTAAACTTTGACAGGTAACACAAACTACGTAACCTGAGCGCTATTTCAGTCTGGAAAAACGCCGTATACTGAAACCCATAGCCCCACCATACCCGGCCTAAACCCGCCGTCAAGGTCACGTAACCTGGATTGATGGACATGAAACCTTCCCTGTTAGCCAATACGGTATCGGTACTGTTACTCGAAGACGATGCCTTTATGTCGGACTTGACGATCTCGGTTTTACACAGTGCAGGCATCGACAGAATTCATGTTGCGCACCAGGCAGCCCATGCCCTGGCAATGATCCGGCAAAACCAGC
>JBDLSU010000142.1:0-2759 GCA_039799405.1 Pseudomonadota bacterium
CCGGAATACTTGTCACGCAGTTTGTTGACATCGCCATCGCCTATTCGTGCGGATTGGATGCCTGCCAGGTTGTTTAATTGGTTCAAAATGCCGTCAAGGTCAATGCCGCTTGACTGGGCTATTTGTTTGGTTTGATAGCGCGCGTGACTGGCTTGCATTTCGGCCCAGTGGCTTCTTAACGCGATCCGAATCAAACGCATCGAGTCATTGCCTTCAACGTACAGGCGATAATTGGCTGAGATACCCATGTGTGCGCGTGCTTCGTCCAAGCCCGCAATCAATTCCAGGTGGTCTTCTTGCTCGGCAAATACCACCTTGATCAAGTCAGCGCCTATCTGCTCAAAAAAATCCGATGGCATGAACCGTTGGTTTCGGGTGGATTTCAGGTAGTCGGCCAGGAAGCCTTGCTCAATAGCGTCGGTAATGGCGGTGCTGATTGGGGCGCTCAAGTAGCGGTAGGTCTCGTTATTGAGCGTTGTCCAGCGCACCTTGCCATCGTCAATGGACATGCGCACCCGAATGTAGTCCCCATAGTAGGTGCCCAGCGCGGCATCAAAGTCTTCTGGCTCGATCTGGATCACCTGTTGATTGCTTTGCAGCCAGGCCAGCGCCCATTGATCCAGGGCTTCGGGTGAGGTGGATTGCGCAACACCCTCGAAAATGGCATTGCGTAAAGCGTAAATCACGCCCAGTCCCTGCAAGATGGCAAAGGGATACCAACTGCCCGGCAGTGCCGCCAAATCGGCTTTGGTGGCACGGATTTGATGCGCTGCGCAATATTCTGCCAAGCCTTCAATCCATGCCTGCTGACCGTGCGCATCCCCTTCGCCAAGGCAACGAACATCGGCCAGGTTGACCCAATCGCCACCGATGTAGCGCGTAATCAAGGGCGCTTGCTCGGTCTTGATTTTGGCAATCAAGGCACCGCCTTGCGCATTTTCTGGTAAGGCGAACGGGAAATAGGGCTTTTTGAACTGGAAGCTGGTAATCGCCATCTGGTTTGACGGAATCGGTACGCGCAAGGCTTCACGCACGTCAGACACATAGGATGCATACAAATTGCGGCTGTTTTTTCCGAATCCGCTCGTTTGATTGGCAATGGTTTGTTCATCGATCTCAACCGCTTGCTGTACCGCTGCTGCCCATTCCGGCGCACCGCGTGCCAGCAGTGTCGGTGCGGGCATGCGTTCCAGCGTGGTCTCGGTCAGCGTGCTTGGATCAATGCCGACCAAGCTTTTGCTACTGCCTTCGCTGCGGCTAATGGCCCACAATTTGCCGTCGATTTTCGCGATACCACCCACGACGGCCAATTGTCCGGCAATGATTTCGGCTTCATTGGCATTGAAGGCGGCCAAATCATCGGCGCTATAGCCATCCTGGGCGCGTACCATGAAGCCAGAAACCGCTTCTTGCTGCATGCGCTTGGTGGCATTCACATCTTTTTGCCAGTTTTGGAAGGCAGTGGTCGCCATGATGGCGGCGCTCTTTAAGTCGGTGCCGTAAGAAGCTGGCACCGGCATACCCCGGTAATCGGTTTGCAAGCCACCTAACGCCGCCATCTGCTTTTGCTGGAGCTTGCGCTGTTCGGCCAAATCGGCTTGCATGCGCTCTTTCAAGGATTCAGAATTGGTTTTCTCCAGTCGCGCTTCAAGCCGGTTGATTTGATGCATGGTTTGGGTCAGGGCATGGATTTTTTGCTTTGTCCATTCCTGATAGGCATCAATGGTGTCAAGGCCATACAGCTTGAGCCATTTGTCTTGCGCCTGAATAATGCGCAGGCTTTGGATTTGGGACACTTGACTGGCTTTACGCTTTTCTCGCGCGGCTTTGGTGGCAATGGCGTCATTGATACGACTCATGGCACCGGCATCACCGACAGCACTGGCGAGCAGTTCCACATCGGCGCGGCTCATATCGCCTTCGATGGCAATTTTGGACGAATCGCCCGCCATCAGCGAGTTAATCCAACTCGCTTTCACACTCACCAGCTTGCGTTTATAGGCGTCAAATGTCCCTTGCGCATCGTAGTGGTAGACCGTGACGGTATCGAGTGGATTACCTTGCCGCACCCCACGTCCATTACGCTGGTGAATCGAGTCCGGTGTCCAACCGATGGTCATATGGTGAATCGCTTGGGTGCCTTTTTGCAGATTAATCCCCACCTCGGCCTTTTTGTTGGCGATGATGATGGTGAATTGATTGTCTTCGCCATCGGCATTGTAGCCATCTTGTACCGCTTGCATGCCTGCGGTGTCTACCGACTTGGCGTTCAGGATGCGAATCTTGGCGCTCGGTATGCCACATTGTTCTATCAGGGCCAGCCGGATTTTATGGTGCAGGGATAGCTCGTCACAAAAAATGATTTGCTTGGCTTGGCCCATATGGCGTGGAGAAGCACATTCCAGCTTGACATTGGCAATCACGGCGGCTAATTTCGGGCTGATGGTGACCGTGGGCGTGACGCCATTTTTATCCAGCAGGGTGAGCAACACCTCTTGCGTTTCATAGTTCACCGACAGCAATTCCAGGGTGTTGTCACTGCTCTGTGCGGCACGACAGCGTACTGTGATCAGGTATTTGATCGTGGTTTCGCCGGTTTCTAGGTCTTTGCAGACTTTGGTTTTGCTATCGGCTGGAGCGGCATTCGGGTCTTCGTGGTCGCGTTCTTCCACGATGGCTTTTTGATTGAAGGCGTCCATCGCCTTATTGGCGGCGCTGGCTTGGCTCTCTGAAAAGGCGAAGCGCATCATGCCTTCTTC
>JBDLSU010000143.1:0-4445 GCA_039799405.1 Pseudomonadota bacterium
AGCCAGCCAACCCGCAGCATTCACTTTGAACAGGTGCGGGTGCATCGCTCGCACCTGTTGGGCGCGGAAGGCGATGGTTTCCGGATTGCGATGCAGGGGCTGGATGGCGGCCGCATCAATATCGCCACCTGTTCCATCGGTGCGGCGCAAGCGGCACTGAATAGCGCGCAGCAATACATGAACCAACGTGTGCAATTCAAACAAAAACTGGCGCAGTTGCAGGCGCTGCAATTCAAGCTGGCCGATATGCAAACCGGGCTGGTGGCAGCGCGCCAAATGGTGCGGCTGGCGGCGGTCAAACTCGATACCCGGGCCGAACATGCGCCGGTGTATTGCGCCATGGCGAAACGCCTGGCTACTGATACTGGTTTTAGCGTCTGCAACGAAGCGCTGCAAATCCATGGTGGCTATGGCTATATGCGCGAATATCCGCTGGAGCGCTTTTTGCGCGATGTGCGGGTCCACCAGATTCTGGAAGGCAGCAATGAAATCATGCGCGTCATCGTGGCGCGCCATTTACTCAATCAAGCGCCGAGCGAGGAGTTTTTATAATGGATCAAGCAAACTATAGCAATCTCACTTTGGAAATCATCGGTAACGTGGCGCTGGTCAAAATCGCCAATCCCCCCGCCAATACCTGGACTCTGGCGGCGCTGCAGTCGATGCAGCGCCTGGTAGCTGAGCTGAACGCCAATCGCAATATCTACAGCCTGGTGATCACTGGCGCGGGCGATAAATTCTTTTCCGCCGGGGCCGATCTGAAAGTGTTTGCCGATGGCGACAAAGCCATGGCACAGGCAATGGCACGCCAGTTTGGCGCAGCGTTTGAAGCGCTCAGTCATTTCCGTGGCGTGTCGATTGCCGCCATCAACGGTTATGCCATGGGCGGCGGACTGGAATGCGCCATGGCTTGCGATATTCGCATTGCGGAAACGCAGGCCCAGATGGCTTTGCCGGAAGCATCGGTCGGTTTGCTGCCCTGCGCTGGTGGCACGCAAAACCTGACCTGGCTGGTGGGGGAGGGTTGGGCCAAGCGCATGATTTTATGTGGCGAACGCATCGACGCCGCCACCGCCTTGCGCATCGGTCTGGTAGAAGAAGTGGTCGCCAGCGGTGCCGCGCTGGATCGTGCCTTGAGGCTGGCGCAGCAAGTAGCGAAGCAAAGCCCGGGCAGTGTCAGTGCTTGTAAAACCTTGATTCTGGGCACGCGCACGCAAACCCATGCCAGCTTGCTGCCAGCCGAGCGTGAAGCGTTTATGGCCTTGTTTGATACGCAGGATCAGCAAGAAGGCGTGCAGGCATTTTTGCAAAAGCGCGCACCGCAATGGAGGCATGCATGAACCTTCGCCAGCTTCAAGCCGATTTGCCCACCCGGCCCACCGATGTGCATGGCCCGGGTGCAGCGGCCCCGGTGCTATTCCACACCCTGCCCGCCAAAAACGGCATGCAAATCGGCATGGCCACCCTGAACGCAGAAAACACGCTCAACGCCTTGTCTTGCGACATGGTGCGCCTGCTGGCAGCCCAATTACTGCTATGGGAAAGCGACCCGGCGATTGCCATGGTGGTGTTGCAAGGCGCAGGCGAGCGCGCGTTTTGCGCCGGTGGCGATTTGCAAAACCTGTACGCCAGCATGCGCGAACATCATGCCTCGCCCCGGCGGGGCGATGTGCTGGGCAATGCTTGCGCACTGCAATTTTTTGCCGAAGAATACCGGCTCGATTATCAAATTCACTGCTACCGCAAACCGCTGCTGTGCTGGGGCCATGGCATCGTCATGGGTGGCGGTATCGGGCTGATGGCCGGTGCCAGCCACCGCGTGGTGACCGAACGCTCGCGTCTGGCCTTGCCGGAAATTGGCATCGGCCTGTTTCCGGATGTCGGCAGTAGTTGGCTACTTAACCGCATGCCGGGGCAACTCGGTTTGTTCCTGGCCCTGACGGGTGCGGTCATCAACGCGAGCGATGCCAAATTCGTCAAACTGGCCGATTTTCACTTGCCGCATGCCAGTTTGCCAGGTTTGTTGGCGCTGTTGCAACAGCAGGACTGGCCAGCCGGGCCAACGGCTGTCGCGCAGAATCGACCTTTGTTGAGCCAGATTTTGCGAGAGCAGGAATCGCTGCATGTGAGTGGCGAACCCGGCCCATTGCGTCAGCATTTCGATGTCATCAACCACCTGTGCAGCGCACCGACCCTGACGCACATTGTGCAACAACTGACCACGCTGGTGAGTGACGATGCCTGGCTCAATAAAGCCATCACCAACTTGCGCAAGGCTTGCCCGCGCTCGATCTGGCTGGCCTATCAACTGCAGCAGCGCAGCAAGCATTTGTCGCTGGCGCAAGTGTTCCGGCTGGAACTGGGCGTGGCGCTGGCTTGTGCCAGTGGGCCGGAATTTGTTGAAGGCATCCGCGCTTTGTTGATCGATAAAGACCTGCGACCGCAATGGGCGGTGCCGGATCTGGTCGATTTGACCACTCCACCAGCCACAGGCGCACAGCCCCGCAGCCGTCAGCCCGACTGGTTTGCTTCGCCCTGGAGCGCCGCCGACCATCCCTTGCGCGATCTGCAAGAACTGCCGATATCGGGCACCACGCCCGAATTGCCAACAACCGCCAATATTTGAGGAGTTGCCATGAGTCAGAGCATCAACCACCGTACCACCAACCACAAACCCATCATCGCCTTCATCGGCCTGGGCAATATGGGCGCACCGATGGCGCACAACTTGCTCAAGGCGGGCTATGCGCTACACGTGTTTGATCTGTCGCGCCCGGCCATGCAAGCGCTGGTAGATGCCGGGGCGCGTGCCGCTGCAAGCGCTGGGGAAGCGGTACAAGAAGCGCAGGTCGTCATCAGCATGTTACCCGCCAGCACCCATGTGCAAGCCTTGTATCTGGGGCTTGACGGCAATGCCGGGGGCGGGATTTTGCCACGCATTGCGCCCGCTGCCTTGCTGATCGATTGCAGCACCATTGCGGCGCAAACCAGCCAGCAACTGGCGCAAGCTGCACAACAACGCGGCCTGGCGATGCTGGATGCACCGGTCTCCGGCGGCACTGCGGGCGCGCAAGCGGCGACCTTGACCTTTATCGTCGGCGGTGACAGTGCCGCGCTGGAACAGGCGCGCCCGGTTTTAAGCAGCATGGGCAAAAACATCTTTCACGCTGGCGGCCATGGTGCCGGGCAAACTGCCAAAATCTGCAATAACCTGCTGCTCGGGATTTTAATGGCAGGCACTGCCGAAGCGCTGGCGCTGGGTGTGGCCAACGGGCTCGACCCCAAAGTGCTATCCGGCATCATGTGCCAAAGCTCGGGCCGCAACTGGGCGCTGGAACAATACAACCCCTGGCCCGGGGTGATGCCCAACGTACCTGCCTCGCGCGGCTATAGCGGTGGCTTTGGTGTGGATTTGATGCAAAAAGACCTGGGCCTGGCGCTGGATGCGGCCAACACCAGCCACGCGGCAGCGCCACTGGGCCAGGTTGCGCAGCAGTTGTATGCGCGCCATAGCCAACAAGGGGCCGGGAGCCGCGACTTTTCCAGCATTCTGGAATACCTTCGGGCCATGCCATAATTCCGGCCCCGGTTTTCGGCGTAGCGCCATGCAGGCGTGCAGGCATGCTGGTGCGTGGGTAGACTGGTGCAAATCGATGAGGCGCGCTGTTTGTTGCTGATCAGTACCAGGAACGTGGCACAATACGGCTTTGTCATCGTACCGACCCACCACCATGCCTACCGATGCCCGCGCTGCCTTGCTGAGCAGTGATCAATTGCAGCAATTCCAGGCCCAGGGTTTTATCGTCCTGCCCCAATTTGCCAGCGCTGCTTTTTGCCAGCAAGTGGTGGACTATGCGCAGCAGCAACTGGCCGCGCAAGTAGAGCCGATTGAATACGAAGCCGATACCCGCTACCCCGGCGCGCCTGCATCACGCGAAGCCGAGGGCGGCCAAACCGCGCGCCGCCTGTTGCGCGCCTATGCGCGTGAGCCGCTGCTGGCCGATTTTGCCGCCAGCGGCGCACTGGCGGCAATCTTGCGCCAGTTGCTGGGGCCGGACGCGCTGCTGTCGCAAGCGCATCATAATTGCATCATGACCAAGCAGGCGCGCTATTCCACCGCCACGGGTTGGCATCGTGATAGCCGCTATTGGCAGTTCCAGCGCGCCGAACTTATATCAAGCTGGCTGGCTTTGCGTCAGGAGACGCCGGAAAACGGCTGTTTATTGGTGATACCCGGTTCGCACCGGGTCGAGGTGGATAGCCATCAACTGGATGCAGCACAATTTTTGCGTACCGATCTGGAGGACAACCAGGCACTGCTGGCGCAAGCGCAGACGGTGCCGCTAAACGCGGGTGATTTGCTGCTGTTTCATAGCAATTTATTCCATGCCGCCGGGCGCAATCAAACCGGCAGCACCAAACTGTCGCTGGTGTTTACCTACCGC
>JBDLSU010000144.1:0-3461 GCA_039799405.1 Pseudomonadota bacterium
TGGCAATTCCGCACATCGCAAAGTGTGCGGCACACCATGCCCTTTGCTCATGAACAATGTGACCGCCCAGGCAATCAACAGGGCAATCCCCCGGACAGTCAACAGGGCCGCCAACCGGGCAAAGTGACAATTGGCCCCTTAAATTATGCAGTCCATCGCAAAATGGCACGCAAGCGCCGGGTTTTTGATACGATGCATGCTTTCAGTCGTTTCGCTAGCGTTTTCTTGTCCTTGCACCGCAATATTTGACCAACATCTTCAACCGGATTGCCTCAACCATGACCATTTTCACCAAAAAACGCGTAATTCTCGCCCTTGGCCTGGCCCTGGCACTCGGTGCGGGTGCCTATTACCAGCACAAGAACAAACAAACAGACAAAATTCCCGAATCCAAATACCGCAGCAGTGTGGTTGACAAAGGCAATCTGACCCAAACCGTCACCGCCACTGGCACCATCAACCCGGTGGCCCTGATCAACGTCGGCTCACAAGTCTCTGGCACCGTGGCCGAACTGAAGGCCGATTTTAACGATCACGTCAAAAAAGGTCAGGTTTTGCTCAAGCTCGACCCCACCATTTTCAACGCCCAGATACGCCAGAGTGAAGCTGGCCTGGCCTCAGCCCAGGCCTCAATGCGGCTGGCACAAGCCAATTTTGAGCGTAACCAGAAACTGGTAGCACAAAACTATGTCTCCGGCCTGGCGCTGGATCAAGCCCGGCGCGAACTCGATGTCGCTACCGCCAACGTCAAACTGGCGCAAGCGCAACTGGCAAGAGCCCAGGCCGATCTGGACAATAGCGTAATCCGCGCCCCGATTGACGGCATCATCATCAAACGTACCATCGATCTGGGCCAGACCGTGGCCGCGTCCTTCTCCACGCCAAACCTGTTCCAGATTGCGCAAGACCTGACCAAAATGCAAATCGACACCAATGTTTCGGAAGCCGATATTGGTTCGCTCAAAGTCGGGCAACAGGCACGCTTTGTGGTGGACGCCTACCAGGACAAGGAATTCGATGCCCGGATGCGGCAATTCCGCCTGGCCGCCAATGTGATCCAGAATGTGGTGACCTATAACGTGGTGCTGGATGTAGAAAACCAGGAGCAATTGCTCAAACCCGGCATGACCGCGCAAGTGCGGCTGGTGGTGGGCAATCGCGAAAACGTGCTGCGCATTCCAACAGCGGCATTGCGCTTTCGTTTGAGCGACGAAGAACTGGAACGC
Organism: Pseudomonadota bacterium; assembly: GCA_039799405.1. GTDB lineage: Bacteria > Pseudomonadota > Gammaproteobacteria > Burkholderiales > Burkholderiaceae_D > CAMBDR01. The sequence goes on from JBDLSU010000144.1 coordinate 1,227, forward strand.
GAAGCCAAAAAATTGAAAGAGAAAAACGGCAGCGCCTCAGCCAGTGCTTCGGCCAGTGCCTCAGCCAATTTACCGCCGCCGGGCGACGCTGACGATCTGTCGTTCCGCAACAAAAATGAAACCACCCGCTCCTTCAAAATCTACAAACTGGATGAAAAAAATCAGGCCAAAGCAATTGATATCAAAATCGGCTTGTCCAATTTTCGCTATACCGAAGTCATTTCGGGCGATCTGAAACCGGGCGAAAAAGTCATCACCCGCTCCATCAGCAACAACCCGGAAGGCAGTGCGCAATGAACAAGGGCCAGCACAACGCATCGCCCGGCACGGATCACCTGATCGACATCCGGCAGGTAACCAAGAGCTATTTTTCCGGCAATATCGAAACCAGGGTCTTGTTCGGGGTCGATCTGGCGGTGCCGCGCGGCGATTTTCTGGCGGTCATGGGGCAATCCGGTTCTGGCAAATCGACGCTGATGAATATCCTCGGCTGCCTCGATCAAGCCACTGGCGGCACCTATTTGCTGAACGGCGTCAATACCCTGAGCCTGAACCGGGCCGAACTGGCCACCATCCGCAACCGCACCATCGGCTTTGTGTTCCAGAGCTTCAACCTGATCAAGCGCATGAGCGTGGCCGAAAACGTGGCGCTGCCGCTGATTTACGCCGGGGTGTCACGCAGCAAAGCCCACGCCAAAGCCCTGATCGAACTGGAGCGGGTTGGCCTGAAAGATCTGGCCAAGCGCACCCCGAATCAACTCTCCGGCGGACAACAACAGCGGGTCGCGATTGCGCGCGCGCTGGTGGGCGACCCGCCTTTGATTTTGGCCGATGAACCAACCGGCAATCTGGACACCCAGACCAGCGTCGATATCATGACCTCGTTTCAAAAACTGAATCAGGAAACCGGTATCACCATCCTGTTGGTGACACATGAACCCGACATTGCCGCCTATAGCCGCCGCCTGGTACGCCTGAAAGATGGCCGGGTATTATACGATGGCCCGGCTGCCGAAGGCTTGCATCAACTGGCCCTGAGCCACGAGCAGCACACCCAACAATACACCATGGCACAGGAGCAGGCATGAATTTCCTACAAGTAGTGGTGGAAGCGTTTCGTTCCATGAACTCGAACCGCCTGCGCACGGTCTTGACCATGCTCGGCATCATCATCGGCATTACCTCGGTAGTCATGTTGCTGGCCCTGGGTGACAGCATGCAGCGCTTTATCGGCAAAGAACTGGAACAACTGGGCACCAATATGCTGTTTGTCATTCCTGGTGGTGACCGTGCCTCGCAACAGCGCGCCCGTGTCGGTGCTGCGCCCGCTCTCACACTGCAAGACGCTGCCGCGCTCAACGCCCTGCCCAGTCTGGCCGGAGCAGCCCCGGCATTACAGGGCGGATTCAAACTCTCGGTCGGCAATGAAACGTCGGCCAGTACCGTCCATGGCGTCACCCCGGCGATGTTTAAAATCCGCAACTGGAAACTGGACAAGGGCAGCGGCTTTAGCGAATCCGACATCCGCTCGGCCGCGCGCATGGTTGTCATCGGGCGCAAAGTGGCGGATCAATTTTTCTACAAGCAAGACCCGCTGGGCAAATACATCCGCATCGAAAACGTGGCGTTTCAGGTGGTAGGTGTCTTGTATGGGGAAGGCAAGCAGGTCGATGGCGGTGATTTATCCGACATGGTACTGGTTCCCATCACCGCCGCGCGCGCCAACCTGATCCGGCTGGCCTTTCCCGACAATGTGCATTATGTGATTGCGCAAGGCAAATCCGGTGGCAACCTGAACGATGCGATTGCCGACATCAACGAAACCCTGCGTGACCGCCACCATATCAAATTTGAAGAACCGGACGACTTTCGCATCGAAAACCTGGCCTCGTTTGCCGAAACCGCGAAAAAAATCAGCGGTGGCATCGCCGCCCTGCTTGGCCTGATCGGTGCCATTTCCCTCATCGTCGGCGGTATCGGCATCATGAATATCATGCTGGTCTCGGTCACCGAGCGCACCCGCGAAATCGGCATCCGCATGGCCATCGGTGCCAAACCGCGCGATGTATTACTGCAATTTCTGACCGAAGCGGTGGTGATTTGTCTGGTCGGCGGTATCGTCGGCATCTTGCTGGCCAGCGGCTTTGCGGCAGCGGTTACCTCAACCGGCAAGTTTGATGTCTTCATTACCACCAACGCGGTGGTGGTGGCGTGCGGCTTTTCCAGCCTGGTGGG
>JBDLSU010000145.1:0-6933 GCA_039799405.1 Pseudomonadota bacterium
ACTGGCCAGCGGCACCCGCATCCTGCATTATGTGGCAGGCCATGGCGACTTGCTGCTATTGCTGGCCAATTCCAGCGGCTATGGCTTTGCCTGCAAGCTGGGCGATATGGTCAGCCGCACCAAGAGCGGCAAAAACTTCATGAGTCTGGAAGACGAAGAAACCCTGCTGCCGCCACGCATCCTGAACGCCCAACACACGCTGCTGGCCTGTATCGGCGGCCCTGGCCTGGACGCCACGCGCTTGCTGGTGTTTGCGCGCGACGAGCTGAAAACCCTGTCCAGCGGTGGCCGTGGCACCATGTTGATCAAGCTGGAAGCCAAGGAACAACTGCATTTGCTGCAGCCAATTCCGGCCAAGGGCGTGGTGGTGGCGGGCATTGGGCGTGGCAACAAGCCGCAGGAAATTACGGTGAGTAATTCTGCCCTGGTAAGCTATACCGGCAAGCGCGGTGGCAAGGGCCGTGCGCTGGAATCGAAGATCAAGGTTGAACGCTTGTTGCCGATTGAAGCCAAGGTGAATGAGGGCAAGTCAGAATAAACTTCTGCCAAGAACAACCCCGGCACCAGCAAGCTGTGTCGGGGTAGCACCCCAGGTGTGTTGTGAACGGCAAACCTTCAACAGGCAGATCAAGGCGCAAACCGCTCAACCTGCAGCCCCGTAATCGGAACAAAGTGTTTGGCATTGCCGGTCAGCACAGTTAATCCATGTTCCAGTGCGGTTGCAGCAATCAGGGCATCACCCAGTTGCATGGAATGAGATAAGGCATAAGTATCGATCAAATGCATGGCATGACCGGAAATAGCCGCAGTAATCGGGAGAATTTGAGTTTGACACATGGCCAAACCATTTTTGATATTGATCAGTTCTTGCTTGTTGCGACACCCCTGTACCAATTCGATATAGGTTGCCACGGCGATCCGCCATGGTAGCAAGCTTTGCAGTCGTTGTGTCGCACCAGTATGCCCGCGCATCATCCAGATCAGGATATCGGTATCGATCAACATGCCTTATTCCTGCTCTTTCACGCCATTCTGCTGAAAGCGTGAGGTGCGCAGTTGCCGCACATACTGGGCCACATCGGCCATATCGGTGCGGTCTTTCCACATGCCGAACATGGGGTTGGCGGTCAGGGGAAGTTTGTCAGACAGCCCAGTCAATGTTTTTTCAGTCTTCAAGGTATCCATAAATCACCTGTTTCATCATTAAAACCCAAGCAAGTAGCAGCAAGTTTCGCCCGACCCAATCTATTTGTCAAGAAATCGTGCAGTCAAGACATCTGAGCTACAGGTGCCAGCGGCAACTCCAGAAAAAAGGTCGCGCCCTTACCCTCGGGTGAGCAAAATCCAACCTTGCCGTGCATGCGCTCAATCAATTCCTTGCTGATCGCCAGGCCCAGCCCGGTGCCGCCTTTTTGCCGGGTATCGGATGAGTCGGCCTGGGCGAACTTCTGAAAGATGCGGGCGTGAAATTGCAGCGGGATGCCATCGCCCTGGTCTTCCACTTCGATGCGCAACATCGGCTTGCCGTCTTGCGCCAAAGCAAACACCCGCACCCAGACCTGGCCGTCGGCGGGGGAAAATTTAGCGGCGTTGGATAAAAAATTGCAAAGCACTTGCTGCAAGCGCGCTTCATCGACTTCTACCTGCAAATCGTCGGCACGCTGTTGTAACACAAATTGCACCTGGTATTGTTTGCCATAGGCGGCCACGCTTTCCAGCGCTTGTTCCACCAGCGGCATGATGGCGTGCTGGCGCATATTGAATTGCATTTTGCCTGCCAGCAGTTTTTCCATATCCAGCAAATCATCGACCAGCAGGGCCAGTCTTTGCACGTTTTTATAAGCAATATCGAGAATATGGCGCACCTTGTCCGGCACCTGCCCCAGCGCACCACCAACGACCAGCCCCAGGCCACCGCGTATCGCAGTGAGCGGGGTGCGTAATTCGTGGCTGACGGTGGAAACGAATTCGCTTTTGAGTTCATCCAGCACCTTGCGCTCGCTGATGTCGAGATAGGTGCCTGCCATCCACAGGGGTTTGCCTCTGGCATCGCGCGAGGCCAGCTTGCCGCGTGATAGCATCCAGATCCAATAGCCATCTTTATGCCTCATCCGGTGTTCGCATTCGTAATAATCCAGCGTCCCGGCAAAATGCCGGGCGACCAGAGCCAGCGCGCACGGCAAGTCTTCGGCGTTAATTAATGCTTCCCAATCCTTCAATTGCAAACGATTCATCTCGTCCAGGGTGTAACCCAGCATTTCGGCACAGCGTGCATTGATTTTGACTTCGCCGCTTTGCACCTGCCATTCCCAGGTGCCAGCATGGGTGCCTTCGATGATATTGGCCAACCGTTGGCGTTCCTGGGCCAGCGCCAGTTCAGCAGCGTGGGTGGCGGCCTGAATCACTTCCAGTTGCCGCCGCCCACGCTGGGTCAGTGCCAGGGTGGCTGCCACCAAAACAGTAGCCAGCATGCCGCCGCCGAGCGTCCAGCTACCTACCTGGCTCGATTGGGCCAAATAAAACCCGGGGCGCGGCTGCAAGACCAAATCCCAGGGGCGCGATCCGATATCGACGGTCATGATCATGTCCTGTGGCCGGGGCTGGTAGGGGTCAATTGCGTTTTTTTGTGGTTCGCCACGGGCAGCAAAGATCACTGTCTGGCCAGGCTCATCGCGGTCAATCACCAATAGATCAAGTTGCGCCCCATTGGCGACAAAGGCAGCGCTCTTTAACAGTTCTGCCAGCCAGACCTGGCCGGACACATAGCCGCGCAGGGCTTGCCGTCTGGCGGCCAAAGAATCGAGTAGCGCATCCTGATAGACCGCCACCGAAAACATGATGGCGCGGCCCTGCCCGGCCGGCATTAACTCATAGCTCGGCGAGACAATCACTTCGCCGCTGTCGCGCGCGCGGGCCTGAATGTTTTGCACCACCGGGTCTTGCGCGCTGTCAAGGCCGGGTTGGTGGGTGGGCAAGTCGGATTGCGGCCAGACATACAAGAGTGGCATGTATTCTGGCCGGGCAGTAACTGGCTGTTCCTGGCTACCCTGTAATTGCATGACCCGGAAGTCAGGCCGTCCATTGGCCTGGGCCTCGGCTTCAAAATCGGCCAGGTCTGCCTGCGGCACCCGCACCATCCATTCGATGAAATGCAAATTGCTGGGCTCATTCAGGGCATTGCGCACATAGCGGACAAATTCGCCGCCATCGAGTTTATTTTGCGCAGCCACCATCAAACTGGTACCACGGATGATTTCGACCCGGCGTGCCACCTGCAGATCAACCTGGGTCAATACCGATTGGCCGATGGCATACAACTGCTGCTGGCGCTGGGCTTCCTGATGCGCCAGCAGTGAACTGTACAAAAACCAGGAGGCAGACCAGCCCACCAGAACCGTCAAAATCAGGCTCAGATAATCGGCAATGCGCCGGTTTTGACTGATCCAGCGGTTCAGATACGCCATGTGCCAGGCACCTTGTAGATGGGGTTCGGAAATCGGGCCAACGCCCTGTTCAGCGCTTATTGCAGTATGCCGCTATTTTCGTAGTGCCAGCGTCGATAGCAGGCGTTCATATAACAGATGTTGATCCTGAATAAATTTGGCAGGCTCCTTGATTGCCAGAATTGCTGGTTGCCCACCCATGCGTTCAGTTTCCTTGATCCATTCCGGATCCTGGGCCAGCCCTGCCAGCGCTTCTTTCCATTTGACCACCACTTGCGGTGGCAAACCGGGTGGACCCATGACTGCGCTCCAGGTAATCATCCTGCCCATATCGCGCAAACCCACTTCGGAGGCAGTGCGTATCTGTGGCAGTTCCGGCAAACGCCCGGATGCGGTGGTAAACAATGGGTGTACCGCCCCGGATTTGATCTGCGGCATCACGGCAGCGGCAACGCCACAAAAGAATTGGATCTGCCGCTCTTGCAAGGCTTTCAGCATTTCTGGCGAACCGTTGAAGTGAACCGCTTCGGCCGCTTCCGGCTTCAGGCCAGACAAAGACAACCAGTATTGCACGGCAAAATTATTCAAGGTGCCAGGTCCGGCAGTTCCATACTTCAAACTCCCGGGGCGAGCCCGCACGGCTGCCATCAGTTCGCGCGGGTCTTTATGCGGCGAAGCGGGATCGACCACACAGATCAGGGGATCAAACTCCAGAATGCCCAGTGCGGTGAAGTCGTTCCAGCGATAGGGAGTACGGGCGTCGCCAGCCGGTTGAATCACATTGGTCGCCAGCCGCCCCAGCAACAGCGTATAGCCATCCGGCTTGGCACGGCTGACGCTGTGGGCAGCGACACTGCCGGATGCGCCAGGGCGATTTTCCACCACAAAACTGCTTCCCGGCAAATACTTGCCGATATGCCGGGTCAAATTGCGGGCAAACATATCGGTGTCACCACCGACGGAAAACGGCACCAGCAGCGTGATTGGCTGACCTGGATACGATGGATCTGCCTGCGCCCCATGCGAAAAAGTAGCCAATAGGATACAGCCAACCTGCAATACGAAGTTTTTCATATGACCTCTGGTCGCTTGCGATTCACAACATGTTTCCATGTTACATGAAATCAGTGGCTGAAAACGGTTTGTACCTGCTGAAAAACCACGCCATCAGGCCCCGGCTTAATCGTCTTTGGCGCCGGCAATGCCCAGTTCGGCAATTTTCCGGGTTATCGTATTGCGTCCGATACCCAGCCGCAAGGCCGCATCGTTTTTGCGTCCATGCGTATGTTTCAAGGCCATGCGGATAATCGAGCTTTCAAACTGGCGGGTCAACACATCCATGACCTCGGCCTGACCCTGCGCCAACAACTGGCTGGCTTCGGTTTCCAGCAACTGCAACCAGTTGGCATGCGCTGCCGCCGCATTACCGTTCAAGGGCGTTATGGCGGACACGGCTGCGCTACTGCTCCCCGCGCCTGTCGAACCGCCGACAGCGCCGGGCTGGTTGGAAGCCACGGGCAAATTGACCATCCGGGGTAATACATCACTACGTTCGGACAACAGATCCTGTGGCAAATCCTGCACATCCACGGTTTGACCGGGTGCCATCACGGTAATCCAGTTACACAGGTTTTCCAGTTGGCGCACATTGCCGGGCAATTCCAGTGTGCTGATAAATTGCATGGCGGTATCGCTCATGCGCTTGGCTTCCACCCCGAGTTGCTTGGCCGACTGCACCAAAAAGAAGCGCACCAAAATGGGGACATCTTCACGCCGCTCCCGCAAAGGGGGCAAACGCAGGCGGATCACATTCAGGCGGTGAAACAAGTCTTCCCGGAACAAACCATCGCGTACCCGCTGTTCCAGGTTCTGGTGCGTGGCAGTCAATACCCTTACATTGGCCTTCATTGGCTGATGGCCGCCAACCCGGTAGAAGTGGCCGTCCGACAACACCCGCAGCAAGCGGGTTTGCAAATCAAACGGCATGTCGCCAATCTCGTCCAGAAACAGGGTGCCGCCTTCGGCTTGTTCAAACCGCCCACGGCGCGTGGTTTGCGCCCCGGTAAAGGCACCACGCTCGTGTCCGAATAGTTCGGATTCGAGCAAATCCTTGGGGATGGCAGCAGTGTTAAGCGCAATAAACGGCTGGCTGGCGCGCGGGCTATGCTTGTGTAGCGCGCGCGCCACCAATTCCTTGCCACTGCCGGATTCGCCGGTAATCAACACCGTGACATTCGATTGCGACAACCGTCCGATGGCGCGAAATACTTCCTGCATGGCGGGGGCCTGGCCCAATATTTCCGGGGTGCTGCTGGTGTCTTGCGGCGCGGTACTTTCGCGCAGGCTCTCGTCGAGCGCACGGCGGATTAATTCTACCGCCTTGTTCAAGTCGTCAAACGGCTTGGCCAGGTATTCAAACGCCCCGCCCTGAAATGCCGCCACCGCCGAATCGAGATCGGAAAACGCGGTCATGATGATGACCGGCACGCCGGGAAATTTGTCCTTCATCAGCTTCAATAATTCCAGCCCCGAGGCACCGGGCATGCGGATATCGGAAACCAATACCTGAGGTACGTCATGTTCCAGGGCGCGCATGGCGTCGCGCGCGCTACTGAAGCTTTGGGTTGGCAAACTCTCCCGCGCCAGCGCTTTTTCCAACACCCAGCGAATCGACTCGTCGTCGTCAACAATCCAGATTGGTTTCATAATGGTCAGGTACTTTACATGTCAAACACTGCCCGCGCAAGCTGTGGACAAGCTTCAAGGCAGTGGTATCAAGATTCTGAATTCCGTATAACCTGGCCGACTCTCGCATTCAATCACGCCCATATGTTGCTGCACGAAGGTTTGCGCCAGAGTCAGCCCCAAGCCGCTGCCGCCGTCCCGCCCGGAAACCAGAGGGAAGAAAATGCGGTCGCGAATCTCGGGTGGTATGCCCGGTCCGTTATCGATGATATGCAAGTCTAATGCCAGCCTGTAGCGCACCTTGGCCAGGGTTACTTGTCGCATCACCCGGGTCTTGAAAGTAATCTCGGCACTGCCGTCGGCAATGCGCTGGGAAAGGGCCTGGGCGGCGTTGTGGGCGATGTTGAGGACGGTTTGAATCAGTTGTTCGGCGTCGCCGCGAAATTCAGGAATTGACAAATCATAGTCGCGCTTGATATTCAGGCCTTGTGGAAATTCGGCCAGAATCAGGCTGCGCACCCGTTCACAGACTTCGTGAATATTCATCTGCGCCACAATATGCGGACGGCGGTGCGGTGCCAGCAAGCGATCCACCAGGGTTTGCAGACGATCCGCTTCCTTGATGATGACCTGGGTGTATTCGCGCAATTCTTTCAGATGGCGCTCAGGCAATTCGAGTTCCAGCAATTGCGCCGCACCGCGAATCCCACCCAGCGGGTTTTTGATTTCATGTGCCAGGTTGCGGATCAATTCCTTGTTCGCCATGCTTTGATCCAGCATGCGCTCTTCGCGGTCGAGCTTGAGT
>JBDLSU010000146.1:0-3816 GCA_039799405.1 Pseudomonadota bacterium
GTCCGGTACTTTGCGCCCATTCGGGCTGGTGCGTGCCGCCGTTTCCCAGGCCACGCCCTTGACCGGATCCACATCGCGCATCTGCACCGTCACAGCAACACCATTCTTTTCTTCAGGCACAGTTCCCCGAAACGGGTGACCTGACCGAACTTCACAATAATCAATAAGCTTGCCCATATTTCTTGCACCAAATGAAATGATGCACCAGTGTGCAAGCGAAGACAAAATTAAGCAATCACCAAATTCTGGAATTTAACACATCAAACTCAATGATGCATATAGATTGTATGGATTTTTGCTTAAAATATACCGGCAAGTCCGAAATAAATTTTTAAAACAACAAAACCAATATTCCCGCCTGGCAAAACCGCCGGGTTGTAGCAAAAACTGGCGTAAGATCATTGGCGCACCGAATTGGCTGCCGTTTCAGGATACGATCCCTCCTTTGATCCCCCTTATGCCGAGTGAAAACACCATGTCCAGCCCACCTCGCCGTCCCACCCACCGCCCCACCCCGGCCGTTGCACACCAGGTGCGCATCATCGGCGGCCAATGGAAACGCACCCCTTTGCCCGTGCTGACCAGCCCGGATCTGCGCCCAACGCCGGACCGCGTGCGCGAGACTGTGTTCAATTGGCTACAGCATCTGGTCGGACATCAATGGCCGCAAATTCGTTGCCTGGATTTATTCAGCGGCAGCGGCGCGCTCGGCTTTGAAGCCGCCAGCCGGGGCGCGAAAAGCGTCACTCTGGTGGAAAACCAAAGCGCAGTAGTAAAACAACTGGAAGCGTTAAAAGAAAAACTGAAAGCCGAACACATTGCCATCCTGCGCGGCGACGCCGTTTTAAGCGCCCAACGCCTGATCAGCCAGCAACAACGCTTCGATTTAATCTTCCTCGACCCGCCCTACCAGCAGGGTTGGCTGGAAAAAACATTACCTTTGTGCCAGCATTTGCTCGAAAGCAACGGCCTGGTTTACGCCGAAGCTGCCGCTGCTTTGCCGCTGGGCGAAAGCGAGCATGCCTGGCTGGCTGGATGGGAAGTGGTACGGGCGGATAAGGCCGGGATGGTGTTTTATCATTTGTTGCGGCGCTGTACCTGATGTCGGCCTGACTTGACAGAAAATTCCGGCAAAGCAGGTGAAACCAAGGTGTAAATGGGCGAAACCAGCCAAGCCACCAGCAAGCGCCAATTTTCAGGCATAATGCCCGATTCACCCATGTTTAGTTGACGGAGCCATTATGGTTGTAGCAGTTTACCCAGGTACATTCGACCCCCTCACCCGTGGCCATGAAGATTTGGTGCGGCGCGCTTCGGGTTTATGTGAAAAACTGGTGGTCGGCGTGGCCGACAGCCGCAATAAAAACCCGTTTTTCACCATGGAAGAACGGCTGGAAATTGCCAATGAAGTGCTGGGACATTATCCGAATGTGGCGGTGGAAGGCTTTTCCGGGCTGCTGAAAGATTTTGTACGGCGGCATGATGCGCGCGTCATCATCCGCGGCTTGCGCGCAGTGTCGGACTTTGAATATGAATTTCAGATGGCAGGCATGAACCGCTACCTGTTGCCGGACGTGGAAACGCTGTTTCTCACCCCCTCTGACCAATACCAGTTTATTTCCGGCACCATCGTGCGCGAGATTGCGGTATTGGGTGGCGATGTTTCCAAGTTTGTGTTCCCTTCGGTGGAACGCTGGCTAAAGAAAAAAATCGCCCTGCTGCCGCCACAATAAACCGATCCTGCTCTTACCTTCTACCACTATCCCCCAAAAGCACCATGGCTTTAATGATTACCGACGATTGTATCAACTGCGACATTTGCGAACCCGAATGTCCGAACGATGCCATCTATATGGGCGAATTGATTTACGAAATCAACCCCAACAAATGTACCGAATGCGTCGGCCATTTTGACGAACCGCAATGCCAGCAAGTATGCCCGGTCAGTTGCATTCCATTGAATCCGCAATGGCCTGAAAGCCGGGAGCAATTGATGATCAAGTACGAAAAGCTGACAGCGGGCAAATAGCCCGGCTGCCCACCCTACGCTTTTTTGCGCTTGCTGGCAGCTTTTACGCTTTGCCCCAACAGCGGCAACAGATATTTACCGGTCGCACTTTCCGGGTTTTGCGCCACCTGCTCCGGCGTGCCGCTGGCCACAATGCGGCCACCACCAGCCCCACCTTCCGGCCCCAGATCCACCACCCAGTCCGCCGTTTTAATCACGTCCAGATTATGTTCGATAATCAACACCGTATTACCCTGATCACGCAGCCGATGGATTACCTGCAGCAGCAATTCAATATCATGGAAATGCAGGCCGGTAGTAGGTTCATCCAGAATATACAGAGTACGCCCGGTGTCACGCTTGGATAATTCCAGTGCCAGCTTGACCCGTTGTGCTTCCCCGCCCGAGAGCGTGGTAGCGCTTTGGCCGAGGCGAATATACCCCAGGCCAACATCGAGCAGCGTTTGCAATTTACGTGCAATCACTGGCACCGCCTTGAAGAAGGCATGCGCATCTTCCACCGTCATGTCCAGCACTTCGGAAATATTCTTGCCCTTGTATTGCACTTCCAGCGTTTCGCGGTTGTAGCGCTTGGCGTGGCACACATCGCACGGCACATACACATCCGGCAAAAAGTGCATTTCCACCTTCAGCACACCATCGCCCTGGCAGGTTTCGCAGCGCCCGCCCTTCACGTTAAACGAAAAACGCCCGGCGCTATAGCCGCGTTCCTTGGCAGTAGGCACCCCGGCAAACAAATCGCGAATCGGGGTAAACAAGCCGGTGTAAGTGGCCGGGTTGGAACGCGGGGTGCGCCCGATGGGGGCCTGATCGACGGAGATGACTTTATCAAAATGTTCCAGCCCGCTGATGCTGTCATGCTCGGCCGGCTCAGTTTGCGAACCATACACATGGCGTGACATGGCCGGGTACAGCGTGTCATTGATCAGCGTCGATTTGCCCGAACCGGACACACCCGAAATACAAGTCAACAAACCCACCGGAAAACTGACGCTGACGTTTTTCAAATTATTGCCGCGCGCGCCCGCAATATACAACTGGCGCTGCGGATCGCTCTGGTGACGTTTTTCCGGCACCGCAATTTTGCGCCGCCCGTCCAGATATTGCGCCGTCAGCGAATCCTTATGCGCCAGAATTTCATCCAGCGTACCGGCCGCAATCACTTCGCCACCATGCACACCCGCGCCCAGCCCCATGTCCACCACATAATCAGCACAGCGGATTGCATCTTCATCGTGTTCCACCACCAGCACACTGTTGCCAATATCACGCAAATGCTTGAGCGTGCCGATCAGGCGATCATTGTCACGCTGGTGCAAACCAATCGACGGTTCATCCAGCACATACATCACCCCGGTCAGGCCGGAACCGATTTGCGACGCCAGCCGAATGCGTTGCGCCTCACCGCCCGAGAGCGTATCGGCGCTGCGTTCCAGCGACAAATAATCCAGCCCCACATTATTCAAAAACTTCAGACGCGAAATGATTTCTTTCACCACCCGGTCGGCAATTTCCCGCTTGGCCCCGACCAGTTCCAGCGCTTCAAAATACGCCAACGCATCGCGCAGCGGTTCCGCTTCCACTTCGTAAATCGCCCGTTCATGCGCGCCCGTGCCCACCTTGACGAAACGCGCTTCCTTGCGCAAGCGCGCGCCATCACAACTGGGGCAAGTCTTTTTATTGATGAATTTCGCCAGCTCTTCCTTCACCGCCATCGAATCGGTTTCGCGGTAGCGGCGCTGCAGATTAATCACCACGCCCTCGAAAGTGTGCGAACGCACCGCGTG
>JBDLSU010000147.1:0-3395 GCA_039799405.1 Pseudomonadota bacterium
TCTTGATTTCATATAATTTGTCGATCAGCGAACCCACGCGGCTATCGAATTGCGATTTGTAGGCGTTAAAAGCCAGCAGCACGCCGACGCTGAAATTGCCGTCCAGCACCAGCTTGGCACCGAGCCAGATGATGATGATGTTTTCCAGCCCGAACAGCAGGCCGTTGAGTTGCTTGAACAGCAGTTGCAGTTTTTGCGTGCGCAGATCGGCGTTGATTTGGTCAACCAATAACGCCAGCCAACTGGAACGGCGTTCGTCCTGGCGCTGGAACAGTTTGATGACTTTGACGCCGCGCACGGTTTCCAGAAAATGCGATTGCTGTTTGGCGGCGTGGATGATTTGTTCTTCGGTGGCACGGCGCAACGGCGCATACCAGGCCCAGCGCAACAGGCCGTACAGCAGCATGGCGATGATGGAAATGAGTGACAAGGTGGGGCTGTAGATCAGCATCAAGACCAGGGTAATGATGGTCATCAATCCATCCAGCACGGCTTCCAGAAACGAGGTGGTAAGGGTGTGCTGAATCACATCGACAGTGGAAAAGCGCGACACCACATCGCCCAGGTGGCGTTTTTCAAAATACTGGGTCGGCAGGCGCACCAGGTGGGTGAACACATTGGCGCGCCACTGCAAGTTGAGCGTGGTGCCCATATACATGATGACCCAGGAGCGGATGCCGCCCACCGCTTGCTGCATCAGCATCAGCAAGCCAAAGCCGAGCGCCAGCGTGGTGAGCAAGTCGCGGTCGGCCGAGACAATCACGTTATCAACCACCCACTGCAAATAAAACGGACTGACCAGGCTAAATACTTCCAGCGCCAGCGCCAAAATCAAAATTTGCGCAAACGAGCGCCCAAGACCGGTAACACGCCCCATCAAGGCACGCAGCTTGACGGGTGGTTTGGCTTCTTGCGGTTTGAATTCCGGATTGGGCCACACTTCCAGCGCCACGCCGGTAAATTGGCGCGAAACATCTTCCATCGACAAATGGCGCAAACCAAAGGCCGGGTCGTGGATGATAATGCCCTTGCTGCTGACTTCTTTCAGCACCACAAAGTGATTGAAATTCCAGTGCAAAATGCAGGGCAAGCGCAGTTCCACCAGGTGTTGCATGTCCAGCTTGAGCGGCCGGGTGGTCATTTGCAGTCGATTGGCGATCTGGATCAAATGGCCCAGCGTGGCACCTTTGAGCGAGATCGGAAAGCGCCCACGCAGGCTGGATAAATCGGTACGAAAGCCGTGGAAGCTGGCGATCATGCCCAGGCAAGCCAGGCCGCATTCTGCCGCTTCGGTTTGCAGCAGCAGCGGCAGTTTGGGCTTGAAGCCGAAGGAAAGTTTATCGATAAAGGACATGATTACAGTTTGCCAGTCAGGCTATACAGGGGTTCCAGCACCCATTCCACCAGGCGACGCTTTTCTTGCAACACATCGGCTTCGAGCAACATGCCCGATTGCAGCGCCTGTTTTTTGCCATAGGCCTGAATGCTTTGCTGGTCGATTTGCACCATGATGCGGTACATCGGTTCGCTGCCGTTGTTGGCAGTAATGCCTGCCACGCCATTGATTTCATGGCTGGGCAAGGCGGTGCGCGATACCGAGACCACTTTGCCACGTGCATGGCCAAATTTTTGATACGGAAAGGCCTGATAGCGGATCAAGACCGGATCATCCGGTTTGATGAAGCCAATGGCGCGGCTGGGCGCGTACAGTTCGGCCAACAATTGCGAACGCTGCGGCACCAGACTCAGCAACACCTTGCTGGCATCGACCAACTGGCCGGATTCTACCCCGAGTGCGGTGGCAATGCCGCTTTCGGGCGCGGTGATGGTGACGCTGCGGCGCGCTTCGCTTTCGGTCAGTTCTTGCCCGGTGCTGGTCAAAAGGCGTTCGATTTGCGCCAACTGGTTTTGCTGCCTCATGGGGGCGGCGGCCAGTTCGGCCTGGTTATTGGATAGTTCGCGCTGGATCGCCAACTGGTCGCGCTCCAGTGCTTGCAGGCGCGCGCCCTGATCGAGCAAATCGGCTTGTTTTTGCTGGAGTTGCTCTTTCGAGATAAAGTGCTGGGCCAATAATTCTTGCGCCCGGCTAACCGCTTCTTCGGCCAGCTTGATGCGGTTTTTTTGCCCGTCCATCTGGTTCAAAATCTTTTTCGATTCGTTTTCGAGGGCGTCGATACGCTTTTGCATGGTGGCTTGCTCGTCCTGATGCAAGCGCCGGGTTTTGGCCATTTCATCGAGCAGGCTTTGCTGGCGCGATGCCACCTGACGGCTGATTTTGGCCTGGGTGTCACCCTGGGTACTGCTCTGGCGTTCGCTGGAGAGCACAAACAACACATCGCCCTGTTTCACGCTTTGCCCTTCCACTACTTTTTTGGCGGTGACAATACCGGTTTGTGGTGCATACACTTTGATCACCCCGGTATTGGGGGTAAGCTGGCCGCTGATGGTGCTGCGCTTGGTGTAGCTGCCGAAAAACAAAAACAGCAGCAGCAACAGCGCGCAGGCACCCGCACACGCAGTGAGTACGGTAAAAGAAAGCGGACGCAGCAGGATGATTTCGCCATACCATTTGGGCTGGCGGTTTTCCAGTGCTTCCTTGCGGAACAGGCGACTCATCGGCTGGGTGAATAAAGCGAGGGCTTACAGCACGAAGGTCAAATCTTTTACCAGCGCACCAGGCAAACGCGCACTGTTAACGCCGCGTTGTTCATACGAATCGCTATCGATAATCATGTCACGCTCCCGGGTCAGGCCAAGCAAGTTGTCGCCCAATAGTTTGAAGACCGAATCATCAAAGCGCATCACATTCAGCGGTGCCTTGATTTCGCCATTTTCTACCCAGAACGAGGCAAAGCGGGTCATACCGGTCAGGCGGAAATTGGAACGGTCGGAATAATTCAGGTACCACAGATTGCTGATATATACGCCGGTGCCCAGTTGCTGCAAAATATTGGCCTGCTCCAGGCTACCGCCAGCCATATCGATGGCGGCCATGCTTTCGCCACCACTCGCGCCATTGCTGGCGATGCCATATTCTTGCGCGGTGCGCGGCGAGGTCAGGCCATTGACCAATTCACCGTTGCGTATCACTTCCAGCAGCGGCGGCTTGATGAAGCCATCTTCCTGAAAACCGGGGGCCAGACCGTCGCGCGTGTTTTCGGCAATCGAGACCGATTCATGCAAGCGCAAGCCTTCGTCCCGCATGCGGCGCAAGGCGCTTTGCTTGGTGCGCAGCGATTTTTCCGAAACGCATTCCCAGTTGAACATGGTCATCAACTCGTACATGGCGGCCGGGGTAAGGTAGGCGCGGTACATACCGGGTGGCACGCTCACAGGGGTGCGCTCCAGCATGGCGAGCTGGGTTTGTGCCTGTTCAAGACGCTGGCGGAAGGCGG
>JBDLSU010000148.1:0-5990 GCA_039799405.1 Pseudomonadota bacterium
ATTCACTTTCGGCCTGAGCCCGTTCAGTTTGAATGCGCACCTGCATCGCAATCGCCCGATTGGTGGTCGCACCGCTGTGGGATTTGTCGCGTGCCGTAATCGCTTCCTGGCTGGCTTTGAAGGCCGCTGCCAATTGCCCCGACTCGGCAAAAGCCTGGGCCAGTGCATCGAGCATTTTTACTGGCAAGGTGTAGCCATTGATCTGGCTGGCTAACTGTTGCGCCTGGCTTAAATAATATAGCGCCGGGCTGGCTCCGGTAAGCGGTGCCTGCGCGGGCAGGATGTAGCGGGTATGGATGTCGGCCAGAACCGCCAGCACTTCAATTTGTTTTTCTGGCAGTTGTTGTTTTTCGGCATAGTGCAGCGCCTGCTGGGCCATATCCAGCGCGGCTTCGGCGCGACCCAGTTGCAACAGGGTTTGCGCCAGACCACGCTTGGCACCGACGGTAAATTCGGGCTGCTTGAGTACCGAAGCAACCTGGCGCAATTGCTCAAAATACGCCTGGGCCGCCAGAAAATCACCCTGATCCAAGGCCAGATCAGCCATCGAATGCAGCGCCAATGCCATCGAACGGGATTGCGGCAGCGGGGTCAGTAATACCAGGGTCTGGCGCAACATATCATGCCCGGCCTCAAGCTGACCCAGAAGCCGCAGCGAATTGCCACATTGCAGCAGGCAACTGCCGGTAATGCGCGGCCAGCCGGTCGGGCGCGCTACGTCCAGTGCGCGCTGGCACCAGTCCAGCGCAGACTGATAGTCATTCAAACGGTTGAAGTTGTCGGCAGCATTGGCCAGGGCCAGAATCACGGTGCCGCGCTGGCCGGTTTTCAGGGCAAATTCATAGGCATGGCTATAGTGCGTCACACCGTCACCCGGATTACCGGACTGGCTTTTCGCCACACCGAGAAAGAAATGGATGGCGGCAGCGGCAGCCGGATCGGCCTCTTGCAAGGCGGCGCTCAGCGGTGCTTGCCAGCGCGCCAGCGCACTCGGATGATGGGCAAACGCATCACTGCGGGCATGATCGGCCTGGATGAACAAGATGCGTAAGCGGTCATCGAGCTTGTGTGCGGCCTGCAGTGCCTGTTCCCAGAAGCGCCCCCGCAGTAGCGCATTGCCCTGATCACTGGCCAGCCAGCCACGCAGCCAAAAGCCATCGGCCAGTCCGGCTGCATCTTGCAGGGTGGTAAAGTGTTGCAGTGCGCGGCTGACTTTTTGCTCCGCCGCCAGGGGTTGTGCCATCAGCCAGTGGGCTTCGGCTTGTACCAGACGCATGCGCGCCGTGATTTGCAGGCGTTGCCAGCGTGGCAATTTGGCATGGCGCAATAATTGGCTGATCTGTCCGACACAGGCAAGGGCGCGCCGGGTATCGCGCTGACGCAAATGCCAGGCCAGTGCCAGCAACTGGTTCAAGTCGCTGTGCTGCGCCAACCCGGCTTCCAGTTGGGCGACCACATGATCTTGCACAAACATTTCCATGCGATGACCTTTGCAAATTCGGCAGTAGCGCCAATATTAGCCCAAGTTGGTACGCTTGACGCATTTGAGGCCAAGTTTTGCTTAACCTGCACTGGCCTGGCCCGCAGTGAGCGCTTGACTGTTGCTGCCTGCGAGCAACCAGCGTGACAATATGGTGTGAATTAACTGCGGATGAATCGGTTTGGCAATGTAGTCTTGCATGCCATCGGCGCGGCATTGTTCCCGGGTTTCGAGCAAGGCATGGGCGCTCATCGCGATGATCGGAATGTGGGCATAGCATGCTTGCTGGCGGATCAGTTGCGCCGCTTCATGCCCATCCATTTCCGGCATCTCCAGATCCATCAGGATCAGGGAATAACAATGCGGCCCGGCCTGATTTAACAAATGCAACACTTCGCGTCCGTTGAGCGCCACATCGGCTTGTACCCCGCATTGCGCCAGCAGTTCGATTGCAATTTCCTGATTGATATCGTTGTCTTCTGCCAGTAGCACCCGGTATTGGCCTGGCGGCAAGGGCGGCGGCTGGTTCTCCGGCGGGTTGACATTGCTGCTGTGGCCAGTAATCGGCCCGCCCGGCATGATCGCTTCTGCCAAGGGCAGACTGAAGTAAAAGCGCGAACCCTGGCCCAGCTTGCTTTCGACCTGAATCTGCCCGCCCATCAGTTGCACCAGGTGCTGGGAGATCGACAGGCCCAGGCCAGTGCCGCCATATTTGTGGCTGGTCGAGCTGTCGGCCTGATTGAAGGCATGAAACAGGCGCTGGCATTGCTCCGGGCTCATGCCGATACCGGTGTCGCGCACCTCAAAAAACAGTTGCGCGGCGCTGCTGTCAGTGCAAATGTGTACCACCACTTCGCCAGCAGGGCAAAATTTGATGGCATTATTGACCAGATTAATCAATACCTGACCCAGCCGCAACGGGTCTCCGGCCCGGATGCGCGGCAAGCCAGCGGGCACCTGAAAACGTAGTGCCAACTGTTTGTCCTGGGCTTTTTGTGCGCACACATCGGCAACATGTTGCAACACTTCGTTCAAATCAAAGGCAATGTGTTCGATATCGAGCCGCCCGGCTTCGATTTTCGACAAATCCAGAATATCGTTCAGAATCCCCAGCAAGGACAGCCCCGAGGAATGAATTTTGTGTACATAGTCGTACTGGCGCGGATTCAAGCCACTTTGCAGCGCCAGGTGCGCCAGGCCGATCACGGCATTCATCGGGGTGCGGATTTCATGACTCATATTGGCCAGAAAGGCTGACTTCAGGCGCGTTGCCTGTTCCGCCCTGGCGCGCGCCTGTTCCAGTTGCAAGGCATTTTCCTGCAAGCGCAAATTGGCCTGAGCATTGGCCAGCGCAATCGCACCATAGGCGCACAGGGTGCGGAAAATCAGTCGTTCGCGTTCGGCATAAGCATGGCGGCGCAGGGTTTGTACCGTCATTACACCCATGCCGCGTTCGCCAATCATGAGCGGGGCAAACAGCGCGCTGGCCGGTTGCAAAGTGCCGGGAATCTGGCTCTCAGGCAGGTGGTTGGGATCAATATCGAGCAAAATCTCGCAGCGCCGGGTCAGTGCCCGCACATTATTCGAGTGCGGGTCATCCAGAGACAAGCTGATCAAGGGCAAATGGCGTCCGGCTTCGATGGCAAACACCGCCTGCAAGGCATGCTGGTCTTCGCTGAGCAAATAGACTTCAAACGAGGTGGCGTCCAGCAAATGGTGTACATGGCGGTTGATAATCTCCAGCACTGCATCTTGCTGCAACTGGGTGGTCAATTCCTGGCCGATGGCCGACAGGTGCAGCAAGGTAGCACTGGTCTGTTGCAACAGTTCGGCGCGCTGCGCTTCACTGGCTGCCAGTTGGCGGTGGTGTTCGCCTTCAGCCAGTGTGCGTTCGGTTTGCATTCTCACCTGCATTGCCACTGCCCGGTTGGTGGCTTCCTGATTATGGCTTTTTTCGCGCGCGGTAATGGCTTGTTGGCTGGTATGAAACGCCGCTTCAAATTGTCCGGCCGCAGCCTGGGCCTGGGCCAGTGCTTCCAGCAATTCGACCGAGGGCTGCAGCCCCTGCACCTGACCAACCAGTTGGTAACTTTGTTGCAGATAGTAAAGGCGTGGGTTGCTGATGTCGCAGGGCATTTTGTGGCGACCATAAATTTCCGATAAAACCTGGTACAGCTTGATCTGTTCCAGCACAATCTGGTGGCTCCGGGCATTGGCCAGCGCTTCGCGCGCGATCGCCAGAGCGGCATAGCCCTGATTGCGTTGCGACAAGGTGCGGGCCAGATTGCGCTGGGCAAACAACATCAGGTCGGTTTGCTTTAATTGCTCCGACAAGGCCCAGGTTTGTTCAAAATAACTTTGCGCCTGCGCATAATCTTGCTGGTCGTAAGTCAATTCGCCCAGGTACAGCAGGGTGACGGCCAGATTGCGAAACGGCGGCAAACTTTGCAGGGTCAGCAGCGCTTGTTCCAGCATTTGCCGGGCCGCGTCAAATTGCTTGAGCTGGCGCATCGGTTGCGCGCTCTGGCGCATGCAGGTGGCAATACTGCTGGGCCAGCCAGCCGATTGTGCCAGGTCGAGCGCACGCTGGCCCCAGTCCAGTGCCGACTGATAATCGTTTAACTCGCACAAGGCATTGCCGACATTGCTGGCCGAAATAATGGCCAGCCGGATCTGGCCAAATTTCAGCGCGTTTTCGTAGGCTTGCATAAATCCCGGCAGCGACTGATCCAGTTCGGTTGCCAGGATTGCTATCACGCCAAGAAAAAAATGGATGGCACCACGGCTGATGTCGGGCGCATGATCCAGTGCGTCCTGGAGTGGCTGATACCATTGGGCTTTGGCCGCACTGTAATCGCGAAATGCGGTAAAGCTGGCACAGTCGGCTTCAAAAAAACTGGCTCGCGCAGCGTCGTTGGCTTGATGCGACAAGCGCTTTGCTTGCTGCAGAGCGTTTTCCAGTTCGGTCGCAAAACCCTGTTCAAACAGGATGCGCCCGATAATCCAGTGGGCGTCGGCCTGACCGCAAACATCATCGATCCGCACAAAACCCTGCAGGGCGCGCCGGGCGGTGGTTTTGGCTTGCTCCAGATGGGTGAACAGCCAGTTGGCTTCGGCTTTGATCAGGCGCATGCGCGCCATCATGCGCGTGCTCTGGTGGGCGTTTAGCCCGGCATGGCGTACCAGTTTTTTGGCATGCTGCAGCAATTGCAGTGCGCGCCGGGTATCGCGCTGGCGACAATGCCAAGCCAGTTCGACCAGATTGGTCAAATTCACTTGCTGGGTCAAACGCGTTTCAAGCCGTTTGAACTCGTCGTCGGAAACAAACAATTGCATGCATTACCTGTCAAGAATGGGGCCGGGTTGATATGGAGCGTGTCAGCCAGTGCGGCAACGGTTCGCACTGGCCCGAATGGACTGGAAATATTATGGCATACGGGCCGTGTTTCTGACATTGCAAATGCGTGCGCCTGACATTGTGCGCAAAAACGCTTGCTTAATGAAAATGATGAGCCGGATTTGTTGTTACTTGCATTGATTTTGACGACCCGTCCGGGCGGTAAAAACGACAATGAAAACCCGGGCTGGCATGGCAATGCTCAGGCTTGCCAGTCAGCGCGTAACCAGCGCTGCAAAATTTCTGCTACCCGTTGCGGGTTGATCGGCTTGGCCAGATAGTCCTGCATGCCATCGGCCAGACACTGTTGCTGCATGTCGGCCAGAACATGGGCTGTCATGGCGATGATCGGGATGTGGTTAAAGCGGGCATCCTGCCGTATCAGGCGGGTGGTACTGAGGCCATCAAGCACCGGCATTTCCAGATCCATGAAAATGATCCGGTAAGGTGGTGCTTGCACCGCCCTGAGCTTGTTGAGCACATGCTGACCATCAATGGCAATATCGACCAGCATCCCTTGCTCGGCCAATAGTTCAACCGCAATTTCCTGGTTGATATCATTGTCTTCGGCCACCAGCACATGCACCGAGGCTGGCACCAGCGCTTCGGCCAGACTGGTTGCCGTGTCCTCACTCCGGTCGCTGCGCGGTCCACCATTTTCATGGTTGTTTGGCCCGGGCATGCAAAGCAGCAGGCTTTGGCGCAAACGAGAAAAAATCAGTGGCTTATACACAATCTGGCTAAAGCAGGGGTGTTCATTGGCTTGTTCGACATGGCTCAGTAAAATGGCGTGCGGGGCGAGCCAGCCCTGTTGTTCGATGGCCTGGCACAGATTGACGCCGCTTTGCATTTCACCCACCAGCAAGAAACGATAGGGCTGCTGTTGCTGTAGCGCCCGCTGATATTCAGCCAGGGCCTGGGCTTCCTGTTCGACCGCGACCACCTGCTGGCACAGGGCGCGCAGATTGTTGAGTAAAATGGTGCGCCCGAGCCGGTCAGGGCCGAGCACCAGACAAGGCGCATGACGCAGCGCGTCCGGCATATCGCAGCCGCGCTGGCTGGCGGCGCTCTGGCAATGGGGCAGGGCGAAGGAGAAGCAGGAGCCTTTGCCGA
>JBDLSU010000149.1:0-4074 GCA_039799405.1 Pseudomonadota bacterium
CGATCTCTTTAAGCAGTTTTGACAAACAAACCGTACTGGATCTGCTGAAAAAGAGTGGTTTCGTTCTGTTTCGCGGCTTTGACCTGAATCTGGATACGTTTTCCAGCTTTGTCCGCGCCAACAGTAGCCGGGTATCACTCGACCCCGCACGTACTTTCAGCGGCGATGTGGCGCAAAAAGTTGATGCGGGCTATGATCCGGTAGGTTTGCACTGCGAAAACGGCAATAGCCCTTTCTTGCCCGATCTGTGCTGGTTCTATTGCCAGAAAGCGGCCAGTGCAGGCTCGCAAACCACCGTATGCGATGGCTACCGGGTTTGGGACAGCCTGAGTGAATCGACACGCAAGGCATTTTCTGAGCAGAAAATCATGTACACCCGTTATGTCGAAAAGGAGAAATGGCAAAAAATGGCTTTTCACCTGATGCAGGGCAAAAAACCACAAGAAAATATCACTTATGACGATTTGCTGGCTCTTCTTAACGGCAGCACCCACACCACGAGCAAGTTACTGGAAGAAGATGCAATTGAATATGCGTTTACCGTTGGTGCCGCCCATTCCACCTTGTTTGACGACCGCTTGTCGTTCGCCAATAGCTTGCTGGGTCCATCCTACAACTACCAGAAGCCGAGAATCACATTTGCAGACGGCAGCGCTATTCCGGACAGCATCATGGCTGAGGTAGCGGAAGTCAGCGAACGCATGACCGAGAATCTCGAATGGCAAGATGGCGATATGGTTTTGATTGACAACACTCGCCTGATGCATGGCCGTCGTGCCATTATTGACCCGCATCGCACCATCTTTAATGCGCTCAGTTACGTAAATTAATCTGTACTGGTCAAGTCAAGCTGTATGTCAGGTGCGGCGGGTGAGGCAAACTTCACCAGCCGTTCCGGTGCCAGCAATTGGCCCGGTTGCATTTGCGCACTGCCCAGCAACTGCTTGCGTTGGTCATACACCCGCACCCGACCATCAATCGGCCCGCTCAGGCCATGCTTGCCGAGTGCAATGCGCTGGCCGTGTAAAAAACGCTGCGCCAGTTCGGCCGGTAATGCTACTGCGGGAAAAGTCGAGAGCAAGCGATCCGGCGGTGCCAAAGCCTGTTCGCGCTGTTCCATGCTCATGGCTTCAAATTCTGGCAGGGTGACGGCACCATCGAGCGTCAGCTCCCCCACCTGAATCCGGCGCAGGGCTTGCAAGTGGGCACCGCAACCGAGCTGCGCGCCAATGTCTTCACCCAGCACTCTTATATACGTGCCTTTGCTGCACTTCACCCGCAGGTGCAAGAACGGCGCTTCATAGCCGAGTAATTGCAGATCATGAATCACCACCTGGCGCGCCTCGCGCTCCAGTGTTACCCCGGCGCGGGCGTACTCGTACAAGGGTTTGCCATCACGCTTCAGGGCGGAATACATGGGGGGAATCTGGCTGATCGGGCCGCGGAAATTGGCCAGCACTGCTTCGATTTGTTCCAGCGTGGCGTTCACCGGCAAGGTTTCGACTACCTCGCCTTCGGTATCACCGGTATCGGTACGCACACCCAGATGTACCGTGGTGTCATAGGTTTTATCGGCTTCCAGCAAATCTTGCGAAAACTTGGTGGCTTCACCGAAGCACAGCGGCAGCAAACCGGTCGCGAACGGATCGAGCGTGCCAGTGTGCCCGGCTTTTAAGGCCAGCAACAGGCGTTTGGCTTGCACCAGCGCCTGGTTGCTGGAAAAACCAACCGGTTTATCCAACAGCAACACGCCGTCAAAGGCGCGGCGTGGCACTTTGGGCCGTGGTGTTTGTGACGATTTATTCTTCTGCATCCACAGCCCGGTTGGCATTGGCCTGGTCGATCAGGTTGGACAATTCCATCCCGCGTGCGGTAGTCGCGTCGTGCAAAAAGTGCAGTTGCGGCAAGGTGTGGATGTGCAAGCGCTTGCCCAGTTGCGCGCGCAAATAGCCGGACGCCTTGGCCAAGCCTTCGACTGCCTTTTGAATCGCTTCCGGCTTGTCGTTGAGCATGGTGAAAAAGATTTTGGCATGCGCATAATCGGGTGTGAGTTGCACCTCGGTCAGCGTGATCATGCCCACGCGCGGGTCTTTGACTTCAAAGGCGATCAATTCTGACAAATCGCGCTGGATTTGATCTGCCACGCGCATGGCGCGCGCTGGCATGGTTTTACTATGTTTGTTCATATAAATTAAACAAGGCAGCACGCGGCTGCCTTGCAGGGTGAGGTAACAATAAACTACAGGGTACGCGCCACTTCCTGGACTTCAAAGACTTCGAGTTGATCGCCTTCTTTAATGTCGTTGAAGTTTTTCAGCGAGAGACCGCATTCCAAACCGGAGCGTACTTCTTTGGCATCATCTTTAAAGCGTTTCAGCGAATCGATTTCACCGGTCCAGACCACCACATTATTACGCAGCAAGCGTACCGAGGAAGTGCGCTTGACCACACCATCGGTGACCAGACAGCCGGCAATGGCACCGACCTTGCTGACGGTAATGACCTGACGAATTTCCACCAGACCCAGCGCATGTTCGCGTTTTTCCGGTGCCAGCATGCCCGACATGGCGGCCTTGATTTCATCAATGGCGTCATAAATGATGTTGTAGTAACGGATATCGACACCATTCGATTCGGCCAGCTTGCGGGCCTGGGCATCTGCCCTCACGTTGAAGCCAATTATGACTGCCTTGGAAGCGACGGCCAGGTTGACATCGGATTCGGAAATGCCACCGACTGCCGCATGCACGATCTGTACCCGTACTTCGGAGGTAGAGAGCTTGATGAGCGACTGTACCAGCGCTTCTTGCGAACCTTGCACGTCGGTCTTGATGATCAAAGGCAGATTCTTGACTTCGCCTTCGGCCATCTGTTCCAGCATGTTTTCCAGCTTGGAAGCTTGCTGTTTGGCCAGTTTCACGTCGCGGAATTTACCTTGGCGGAACAAGCCGATTTCACGCGCTTTGCGTTCATCTGCTAGCACAATCGCTTCTTCACCCGCCACCGGCACTTCGGTCAGGCCCTGAATTTCGACGGGAATCGAGGGACCGGCTTCGGTAATGCTCTTGCCGTTTTCATCCAGCATGGCGCGTACCCGGCCATAGGCCGAACCTGCCAGCACCACATCGCCACGGCGCAAGGTACCGGATTGCACCAGAATGGTGGCCACCGGACCACGACCTTTATCCAGCCGGGCTTCCACTACCAGACCATGGGCTGGTGCTTCGACCGGTGCTTTCAGTTCCAGCACTTCGGCTTGCAGCAACACATGTTCCAGCAAGGCGTCAATGCCCATACCGGTTTTGGCCGAGACTGGTACGAAGGGCGAATCGCCACCGTATTCTTCCGGCACCACTTGTTCGGCGATCAGTTCTTGCGTGACGCGATCCTGATTGGCACCGGGTTTATCCATTTTATTGATCGCCACCACCAGCGGTACACCGGCTGCTTTGGCATGGGCAATCGCTTCACGGGTTTGCGGCATCACGCCGTCGTCACCCGCCACCACCAGAATTACGATATCGGTGGCCTTGGCACCACGGGCACGCATTGCGGTAAACGCTTCATGACCCGGGGTATCAAGGAAGGTAATCATGCCGCGCGGGGTTTCCACGTGGTAGGCACCAATGTGCTGGGTAATGCCACCAGCTTCACCGGATGCCACTTTGGAGCGGCGAATATAGTCAAGCAGCGAGGTTTTACCATGGTCAACGTGACCCATCACCGTTACCACCGGTGCGCGCGCCGACATTTCATAATGTTGCTGCTCACCACCGTCGATCAACATCGCTTCCGGATCATCCAGTTGTGCTGCGAGTGCTTTGTGGCCCATTTCTTCGACCAGAATCATGGCCGTTTCCTGATCCAGCACCTGGTTGATGGTACACATCTGACCCAGCTTCATCAGTTGCTTGATGACTTCGGACGCCTTGACTGCCATTTTGTGCGCCAGATCGGCCACGGTAATGGTTTCCGGCACATGAATTTCTTTGATTACGGCCTCGGTTGGCACCTGGAAATTGCTTTCGCGTTCGTCATGATGACCACCACGACGACCTTTGCCACCGCTACGCC
>JBDLSU010000150.1:0-4187 GCA_039799405.1 Pseudomonadota bacterium
CGTCGTTCAACGCCTTACTTTTGTTTGTGGACTTATGGCTTCTATCGGAATCGTCTCGCCCAATTCGATGCATTTTGCCGCACCGCTGCCCTTGCAAAGCGGCGCCAGTATCAGCGATTACACGCTGATGTATGAAACCTACGGTCAACTCAATGCCAGCAAATCCAATGCGGTGCTGGTGTGCCATGCCCTGAATGCCTCGCACCATGTGGCGGGCACTTATGCTGACGATCCCAAAAAGGTGGGCTGGTGGGACAATATGGTCGGCCCCGGCAAGCCGCTCGATACCGACCGCTTTTTTGTGATCGGCGTCAATAATCTGGGTTCCTGCTTTGGTTCAACCGGGCCAATGCATCCCAACCCGGCTACCGGCAAGCCGTATGGCGCAACGTTTCCGGTAGTGACGGTGGAAGACTGGGTACAGGCCCAGGCGCGTCTGGCCGATGCATTGGGCATCCGGCAATTTGCCGCCGTGATGGGTGGTTCGCTCGGCGGCATGCAGGCACTGGCCTGGAGCATGATGTATCCGGAACGCTTGCGCCACTGCGTGGTGATTGCGTCTACCCCGAAACTGTCGGCACAAAATATTGCCTTCAACGATGTGGCACGCCAGGCCATTTTGACGGATCCGGAATTTCATGGTGGCGACTTTTACGCCCATGGCGTGGTGCCGAAACGCGGCTTGCGGGTAGCGCGCATGATCGGCCATATCACCTATTTGTCCGACGACGACATGGCGGAAAAATTTGGCCGCAGCTTGCGTAAGGGCGAATACCGCTTCGATTTTGGCGTCGATTTTGAAATCGAATCGTATTTGCGCTACCAGGGCGACAAGTTTTCTGAGTATTTTGACGCCAATACCTATCTTTTGATCACCAAGGCGCTGGACTATTTCGATCCGGCGCGCGCGTATGATGGCAATCTGGCGCAGGCACTGGCCAATACCCGGGCCAAGTTTTTACTGGTGTCGTTTACCACCGACTGGCGTTTCGCCCCCGAGCGCAGCCGCGAAATGGTGAGCGCACTGATCCAGAACCGGCGCAACGTCACCTATGCCGAAATCGATGCACCGCACGGCCACGATGCGTTTTTACTCGATGATGCGCGCTATATGAAGGTGGTGGCGGCGTATTACCAGCGCATCTGGCAAGAAACCCAATCGCTACAAGCACAGGAGGGCGCATGAATTTTCAGGAATTAAGCCAATTGCGCCCCGACCTGGCGTTTATTGCCGACTGGGTGCCGCGTGGCTCGCATGTGCTGGACATGGGCTGTGGCGATGGCGTGATGCTGAGTTATTTGTGCAGCGACAAGGCTTGCACTGGCTACGGGGTAGAAATTGCCGATGACCAGGTGTTGCAAAGCACCGAACGCGGCGTGAATGTGATCCAGCAGGATATTGAACACGGCCTGGCGATTTTTGCCGACAATACCTTCGACCATGTGCTGTGCCTGTCGGCTTTGCAGATGATGGAAAATGTTGATGGCGT
Organism: Pseudomonadota bacterium; assembly: GCA_039799405.1. Taxonomy (GTDB): domain Bacteria; phylum Pseudomonadota; class Gammaproteobacteria; order Burkholderiales; family Burkholderiaceae_D; genus CAMBDR01. Next base: position 1,491 of record JBDLSU010000150.1, read on the forward strand.
ATTGCGTGACATTGCACGGGTCGGTGGCGATGCCATCGTATCCTTCCCCAATTTTGCCTACTGGGAACACCGCCTGGCCCTGCTGCGTGGCCGCATGCCGGTTTCCAAGCTGTTGCCGTATCAGTGGTATGACACGCCCAATCTGCGCTGCGCCACCATCCACGATTTTGTCGATCTGGCCGAAGAAGTCGGCTTGCACGTCAAGGATTGTGTCGCCCTGCATGAGGGCCATCCGGTCAACTGGCTGCCCAACTGGCGCGGTAGTCTGGCCGTGTTTCGATTGAGCAAGCAATGAGCCAAGCCAATGACAACTTCGGCCCGGGAAAGCCACAAGGCTTATTGCGCTCCAAATTATTTTGGGTCAGCCTGCTGTATTTTTCCGAAGGTTTTCCACTCGGTTTGTTTTACGACTTGTTCCCGGTATATTTTCGTCAGCAAGGGGTGGAGCTGGGCAAGATCGGCTTGCTTAGTTTGCTCGGCCTGAGCTGGACCTTGAAATTTTTGTGGGCACCGTTGGTGGATTACACCCGCCGCCATCGCTACTGGATGGCCAGTGTCGATGTCGGCATGGGCCTGGTGATGATGTATTTTGCCGCCCAAGCCGGCTTTGGGCCTTGGGTCTGGCTTGCCATTGCTTGTTTTACTGCCTTGTCCGCTACCAATGATATTGCGATTGACGGCTACACCATCGAACAACTGAACAAGCAAGAAATGGGCTTGGCCAATGGGGTGCGCATCGGCTTTTATCGGGTCGGCATGTTGACGGCAGGCGTACTGTTGTGGTGTTCCGATGTGATTGGCTGGAGTGCCACTTATTTACTATGTGGCTTGCTGTTTTTGTTGTTGGCGCTGACAATGTTGCTGGCACCGGTCGAGCCGCCGCGCCAAGTGCCGCACGGCGGCAACTTGCTCAAACAGGAAATGGCAGCCTTGCGCCAACAACCCTGGCTGTTGACGGGCTTGCTGTGCTTTTTGTTGGCGCTGCTGTGGCCGGTTATTCCGGCGCTTAATCTGGCTTGGGCCGTGCCGTTTAAAAGCGCCTGGTGGTATAAGGGCGGGGTGGCGGTTTTCCTGTTGCTATTGGCGGCGCTGTTGTTTCACCGCGGCCTGCAACAACAAACCGGCAAACAAGCGCAAGCCGCCAGTAGCGGCCCGGTATTTGGTGCCATTATCGCCCTGCTGAACAAGCCACATGCCGCCTTGTTGATTGTGTTTATTTTGATCTTTAAATTGGCCGATTCTTCAATCGGCTTCATGATCAAACCGTTTTGGGTTGATAGTGGCTTTTCCAATACCCAAATTGGTCTGGTATCGGTGAATATCGGACTGGCGTTGTCGATTGCAGGCGGCATTCTGGGTGGCTGGTACACTGACCGGGTGGGTATTTTCAAGGGATTATGGGTGCTCGGGCTGACCCAGGCGGTTTCCAACCTGGGCTATGTGCTGGCCGCCATGTTTGTGCCTCAAGTGGCACAGGGTAGCCCGATCGAATTCAACCACCAGTTGTTGATGTATACCGCCAGTGCGATAGAATCGTTTACCGGTGGCCTGGGTACGGCGGCATTTCTGGCGTTTTTAATGGTCATTGTGGATAAAAACCGCGCCACCACGGAATATGCGATTTTGTCGTCGATCTTTGCCTTTTCGCGCTCGATTGCTGGCTGGGCGGGCGGCATTGGCGCACAAGAAATGGGTTATGCCATGTATTTTATGTTGACCTTTGTTTTGGCCTTTCCCGCCTATATATTACTGCCATGGATCAAGCAGATTTTGATCAGAAGTGAGGAAAAATCATGAAACCAGCAACCTTGCTCGTTTGGGGACTGGCCCTGCCTTTGGCCCTGCCCAATGCCGCAGCACAAAACACAGGCTCCCAGTCAAATAATCCTGCACAGCCAGCTCAAGACGGCGTCAAGGTCGATAAAATGTCCGGCTTTCGCAATCTGGTCCCGGCCCAGCAAATTGAAGAGCAGGCCGCGCAGCAATATCGCGGTCTCAAGCAGCAGGCCAGCCAGCAAGGTGCGTTAGCCAGTGGCAATGACCCGCAATTGCAGCGCTTGCAAAACATCGCCAAAAAACTGATCCCGCATGCTTTGCGCTGGAACGAGCGTGCGCCCAAGTGGCAATGGGAAGTAACGCTACTGAAATCGAATCAAGTCAACGCGTTTTGTATGCCGGGCGGCAAAATTGCGTTTTACACGGCGATTCTGGATAAACTGAAATTAACCGACGACGAAGTTGCCATCGTCATGGGCCACGAGATTGCGCATGCGCTGCGCGAGCATGGCCGTGAGCGCATGGGCAAGGCCGGGGCCACCAGCGTCGCGGCCAAGGTAGCGGCATATGGCGTAGCCAAATGGCTGAAGGTTGATCCGAATATTACCGACAGCATTGCCAGCAAGGGTGCGCAACTGGCGATTTTGAAATTCTCGCGCGAAGATGAAACCGAAGCCGATACCGTCGGTCTCGACATTGCTGCCCGTGGCGGCTATGACCCGCGCGCTGGCGTGACGCTGTGGCAGAAGATGGGCATCGTCAACAAGGGCGCACCACCACAATGGCTCTCGACCCACCCGGCCGGCACCACCCGGATTGCCGAAATCCGCAGCCATTTGCCGGAAGTGATGCCACTGTATGCCAAAACCCGGGGCATGCAAGTATCGGCACTGGGGCCGTATCAAAGCAATGTCAAGGGTG
>JBDLSU010000151.1:0-3009 GCA_039799405.1 Pseudomonadota bacterium
TTGCTCAAAACCCCAAGGCAGCACATGCAGCAAGGCTTCGCGCATATAGCCTTTACCTTGCTCCTGGCGCGTCAGTTCATAGCCCAGCATGCAGCGCTGCCAGTTGCGGTTCCAACTGAACAGGCCGACCGTGCCGATCAATTTTTTTTGTCCCTTGATCTGGATGCCCCAGCGCACACCGGGGTTGGCCAGAGTACGCCAGGCTGCGAAGGCGCGCACCATGTCTTTGGCGGCGCTCAAGTCTTTCATCGGATCATTGCCATACCAGCGCATACGTTCCGGGTCACTGTGGATGGCGAACAGGCTTTTGGCGTCGCTCTGTGTGATTTCGCGCAGAATCAGACGCGGGGTTTCGATGGAGGGAAAAACACTGGATTCGGGCATACCTGTTCCGGCAGAAATTGGGGAATAACAAATGTGTAGAAATCGGCGAGAAGCCAAAATGTAACAGAAAATAAAAGCCATCGCAAACCGTTGCCGTAAGCCGGTGCTGATCAGTTTTCAATACGTTTTTCTGTCGCGCCACGCCGCTTGGGTAGAAACCTGCTGTTTGATACCTTGAAAGCGATTTTTGAAGGCCACCGGGCTTTGGCGGGCAGCGGTTGGTGGTTGGTGGGATTTTTTTGCTTACTGGGTTCCAACAACTTATTAGGGATTAAAAAGTCATTTCATAGTTTACTTTAAAGCGCAGATGACAAATTAGTCTGACTTATTTCTCATTTGAAACGACATAAGTTTTCAAAATTAACTCGCTCCAATAGATTTTACGTGACCAAAGTAATGCTTCAGTGATGACCACGGAAAAAAAGTTTCCCGTTATCAATAAAATATTACTTTACAGCAAACACGAAATAATGAACACTTGATGTGCGTTTTATCCGGAGATAATTTTCCAGGTCAGCAGTTAAGTGCCTGGAGAATGCTTGAAACGGAAACAGAAGCGAAAACGGGCAAGTGAAACAAAAAGCTTGCATCATTTTTCAAAATAGCTTAATATAATTTTCAATCAAAAGTGGCGCAAGACCACAAGTGATAATGAATCCGGTTTTCACTGCAGGATTTCACTTGCAAACAGGTGATGGCTGGTATTCAGTGTAGTGCCCATTTTGCCAAAAGCAAGGTGGAATATAAAAAGCTGGGGATAACCCCTTTTCTTACATAAGATAGAGAGACAAAACATGACTAATTCTTTTCGCCTGGTAGCACGTCCCACAATGCTGGTAGTTCTGGTCGCTGCAGCATGCAGCGCAATGGCCGCTGAACGCGTACAACTCGACGGCCATGCCAAAGGCAATGGCCTGGTTGCTGCAACTGCCCACAGCATTACCGGATTGTCTGCTGACGATTTAAAAGTAACAAAAACCCGCACGCTGTCCAATGGTAAAGTTTTGACCCGTTTGCAGCAGTTCCATCAAGGTGTGCCAGTTTGGGGTGAAGCCATTGTTCAACATCAGGACAAAGCCGGTGCAACACCAACCCTGACCGGTACCATGTTGACTGGCCTGGCAAATGACCTGCCAACCCTGAAAGCTTCGACCACCATCAGCGCTGCCAGCGCTCTGGCAAAAGCCAAGTCGCTCGCTGGTGCCCAAGGCAGTGAAAACGATCAAGCCAAACTGTATGTGAAGCAAGGTGCCAACGGTACTGCCCAGCAGTTCTATCTGGTCTCGTTTGTGAACACCAGCTCCAAAACACCAAGCCGTCCTTTCTTCATGATTGATGCCACTACCGGCGCAGTGCTGGAAAAATGGGAAGGCATGACCCACGTGGATGGCACCGGCCCTGGCGGTAACACCAAAACCGGCCAATATGAATATCAGGTCGGTGGCAAATATGGCCCATTGAGCGTGACCCAGACTGGCAGCACTTGCGCCCTGGACAGCCCGAACGTGTTCACCGTCAACATGAACGGCGGCTCCACAGCCACAGCAACCCACACCTTTACTTGCCCACGCAATACCATCAAATCGATCAATGGCGCTTTCTCGCCAATGAACGATGCCCATGCATTCGGTAATGTGGTATTCAACATGTATCAGGCTTATGTTGGCAAGCGCCCTATCACCCAAAAACTGAAAATGCGCGTGCATTACAATACCAACTACGAAAATGCATTCTGGGATGGTTCCCAAATGACTTTCGGTGATGGCGCAACCACATTCTATCCATTGGTTTCGCTCGACGTGGCTGCGCATGAAGTTTCGCACGGCTTTACTGAACAGCAATCTGGCCTGGTGTATTCCGGTATGTCCGGTGGTATGAACGAAGCGTTCTCCGATATGTCCGGTGAAGCCGCTGAATTCTTCCAGCGCGGTACCAATGACTGGCTGGTTGGCGCAGAAATCTTCAAGAGCGGTACTGCCTTGCGTTATATGTGTACCCCGAAATCCGATGGCCGTTCGATCGACCACGCTTCTGCATTCACCAGCAGCATGGACGTACACTACTCCAGCGGCGTGTACAACAAGGCATTCTGTACTTTGGCAAAAACCGCTGGCTGGGATACCCGCAAAGCGTTTGAAGTTATGGCTCTGGCAAATGACGTGTACTGGACAGCCAGCAGCACCTTCAACGCTGGTGCTTGCGGTGTGGAATCGGCTGCAACTGCCAAGGGTTACAACAAAGCTGACGTAACCGCTGCGTTTGCTGCAGTAGGCGTATCGTGCTCCGGCACAACACCTCCTCCAACTGCTACACCATTGACCAATGCCGTAACCGTGACCGGTATTTCGCTGGCTTCCAAAGCATCGAAAATGTACTCGATCGTGGTTCCTGCAGGCAAAACCAACCTGACTGTGAAACTGGCCGCTGGTACTGGTGACGGCGATCTGTACATCAAGGCAGGCAGCGCTCCTACCACTACTTCCTTCGGCTGGAAGTCAACTGGTGCAACCAATACTGAAACCATCAGCATCAACAGCCCGGTTGCAAACACCTACTACATCATGGTGTATGGCTACTCGGCAGTAAGCGGTACAACACTGAACGCAACTCACAAATAATTTGCCA
>JBDLSU010000152.1:0-3705 GCA_039799405.1 Pseudomonadota bacterium
ATTGATTACCAGAGTGAAATTGCAAGCAATGCCGCCAACATTGCCAGTCAGCAATTTGAACAATCACGCAAACAAATGGTCTGGATGTTTCTCGTGATCATTGCGCTGAGTGTACTGGCACTGTGGTCGCCACTGACCCAAATGGTCACCCAGTCACGCGCCTGAGCCAATGATTTGCCCTACCTGATCCAGATCCTGCCCGGCCTTGCACTCCCGGGCAGCGATTCTGATACTATCCAGCCACATGGCAAACGGGCCAGTGCGCTCAGGCAACGTCAATTTCAGCGAAAGACGCGCCACGCAATAACAACTCAAGTATCATGGACAAAATCAGTACCTTACCCCGCTGGAGAAAAAAGATGAGTATTGCGTTTCTGAATGTCAGCCCCCGTTGGCGCTTTCTGTTTGCCATCCTGTTACTCACCGGCATCGCCGCCTGGGCCTTTACCCGCCACGAAACCATTCAACGCCGCCTGGAAAGTGGCGGCATTACCAACAGTGCCAAAGCCAATCTCCTGATCGATATGCGCGTTTCGGCCATGCACCGCATCAAGGTACTGAGCGGTTTAAGCAAGGTTAACACTGGCATCAGCCTGCAGGCAGATAGCAAACAAATCAAGGAAATGGCTGGCGAATACTTTGAACTCGAAGCCAAGCTGGGTAAATTGTTAGCCAGCTCCAACCAAACCACCAAAGACGAACTCCAGTTGCAGCGCAAAATCACCGAAACCGGCACTGCAGCCGCCCCGGTCATCGCCAAAATCCAGGAACTGGCCGCCGCCAATAAAGGTGAAGAAGTCGCCACCCTGGCGCGCAATGAACTCAACAAAGGCCCGGTACGGGCCTGGTTAAACGCAATTAATGAAATGATTTTGCTGGAAAACGAACTGGCGGCGCAAGCTGCAAGTCTGGCCAGCACTGATTATGAGCATTTACGAACCCAGGTGCTGTTGATGTGCGCCGGGGTGATTATGCTGGGTTTGATGGCGGCCTGGGTGACCTTTACCCGGATCGGGGCGGAACCGGCCAAGGCGTGATGCCAGCATCATTCGCCTGTATACCAGTTCTGGTCAGGCAAACATTTGTATCCTGCCTGATTTGCATTAGAATTACGCGTTTTCCCAATCCCCCACGCAGGCTGAAGGTCTGATTACCCTCGTGGGTATAGGACGCGGATAGCAATGAATCTACCTGCCGTGAATCAAGCAAGCAATTTCATGCTCTCCCAAACGGACATCGAGCATCGTGAAAATCCGTTGACAATTACCAGTTTAGTACCCGTCGTTGCCATACAAGGAACACCGCATGACCACCGAAGCCCGGATCGAACAAGATTTGATCACCAAACTAACCGAGCTTAAATATAGCTATCGGCCTGATATCCGCGACCGCGCGACGCTGGAGCAAAACTTTCGCACCAAGTTTGAGGCGCTAAACCGGGTTAATCTTACCGATGCCGAATTTGCCCGCCTGCGCGACGAGATCGTCAAAACCGACGTATTTAGCGCCGCCCGCACCTTGCGCCAAACCAACACCTTTGTGCGGGAAGACAGCACCCCGCTGCATTACACGCTAGTCAATATCAAGGACTGGTGCAAAAACGACTATGAAGTCATCAACCAGTTACGCATCAACACCAACAGCAGCCATCACCGTTATGACGTGATACTGCTCATTAATGGCGTGCCAGTGGTGCAGATCGAACTGAAATCGCTGGATGTTAGCCCGCGCCGCGCCATGCAGCAAATTGTTGACTACAAAAACGATCCCGGCAACGGCTATGGCAACACTTTGCTGTGCTTCATTCAATTATTTGTCGTCAGCAACCAAAGCAAAACCCGTTACTTTGCCAATAACCATAACCAGCATTTTGGCTTTAATGCCGACGAGCGCTTTTTGCCGGTGTACCAGTTCGCCAGCGAAGACAACAAGAAGATCGAACATCTTGATGAATTTGCGGACAAATTTCTGGCCAAGTGCCTGCTGGGCGAGATGATCAGCCGCTATATGGTACTGGTGGCCAGCGAGCAAAAATTGCTGGTGATGCGCCCTTATCAAATCTATGCGGTCAAGGCAATTGTCGATTGCATTCACCAGAACCGGGGCAACGGCTATATCTGGCACACCACCGGTTCGGGCAAGACGCTTACGTCCTTCAAAGCCTCTACCCTGCTCAAAGATAACCCGGATATTGAAAAATGCCTGTTTGTGGTGGATCGCAAAGACCTTGATCGCCAAACCCGCGAGGAATTTAATAAGTTTCAGGAAGGCTGCGTCGAAGAAAATACCAATACCGAAACCCTGGTGCGGCGTATGCTGTCCAGCGACTATGCCGATAAAGTTATCGTCACCACCATTCAAAAACTCGGGCTGGCGCTCGATGGTAGCCACAAGAAGAACTACAAAGCGCGGCTGAAATCTTTAAGTGACAAGCGCGTGGTGTTTATTTTCGATGAATGCCATCGTTCGCAATTTGGCGACAACCACAAAGCGATTAAGGAGTTTTTTCCCAAGGCGCAGTTGTTCGGGTTTACCGGCACGCCGATTTTTGACGAAAACGCCACCGTAGTAGAGCGCACGGGTGAACAGAAAACCCTGAAAACCACCGCCGATATTTTTGAAAAAGAACTGCACGCCTATACCATCACCCATGCGATTGATGACAATAACGTGTTGAAGTTTCATATCGATTATTTCAAACCGCAAGGCACTGCCCAGCCCCAGCCGGGTGACTTCCTCTCGCGGCAGGCCGTGATCGAGGCGATTCTTTCCAAGCATGATGCCGCCACCAATGAGCGGCGCTTTAACGCCGTGTTGGCTACGGCCTCAATCAACCATGCCATTGAATACCACCGCTTATTTCAAGAGATACAGAAAAACCGCCAGGTCGAAAACCCAAGCTTTCAGCCGCTAAATATCGCCTGCGTGTTTTCGCCGCCTGCGGAAGGCGATAAAGACGTGCAGCAGCTTCAGGAAGATCTGGTGCAGGAAAAGGAAGATAACAAAGACAAGCCCGACGAAAAGAAAGCAGCGCTTCAGGGCATTATCACGACCTATAACGCGCAATACCGCACCAACCACAGCATTAGCGAATTCGATCTCTATTATCAGGATGTGCAGCAACGTATCAAGGATCAAAAATACAGCAATGCCGATTACCCGCGCAAAGACAAAATTGATTTGGTGATTGTGGTCGATATGCTGCTAACCGGTTTTGATTCCAAATACCTCAATACCCTGTATGTGGATAAAAATCTCAAGCACCACGGCTTGATTCAAGCCTTTTCGCGCACCAACCGCATCCTTAACGACACCAAGCCCTACGGAAATATCGTTGATTTTCGCCAACTGGAGGAGGCCGTCAAGGAGGCCATTATCATGTTCTCCGGCCAACCGATTGAACGCGCAAAGAAAATCTGGCTGGTCGATGCTGCACCGGTTGTGATTGAAAAACTTGATGCTGCCGTTACCGGATTGCAAGACTTTATGCAAAGCCAGGGGCTTGCTTGTTCGCCCGAAGAAGTGAACAACCTGCAGGGCGATGATGCACGCGGCCAGTTCGTCAACCTGTTCAAAGAAGTGCAGCGCCTGAAAACCCAGCTTGACCAATACACCGATTTAAGCGAAGACCAAAGCGCCAGCATTGAACAAGTGATTCCAGAAAATACCCTGCGCGCCTTCAGGGGCATGTATCTGGATACCGCC
>JBDLSU010000153.1:0-2641 GCA_039799405.1 Pseudomonadota bacterium
AGCTCTTGCTCATCTTGATTTCAAAACCCAGGAAGGTAAAGCTGTCCTGCCATGCATCGGCAATATGCGTCTTGGTTTCATTCAACACCAGATCAAGCCGCCCGAGAATATGCCGCACCAATGCCAACGGCGCATCCACTTTGCCTTTGCACATCACAACAAAATCATCCGCATAACGAACGATTCTTGCCCCCAACTTCCTTTGCAACTGCTGCCGCCCCCAAATCCGATCCAGTAAATGCAAATAATAACTGGTAATAACTGGGGGCAGAGTAAACTTAAGTTCAGCTCTCCCCCCATAATGTGTATTGCCCCCCTGTTGCAGGACAGCAGAAGCGGGTTTTTTGGACCAGTCAGCCTGGTACTGCCCCTGCGGGATGGAGCGGCACCGTTACCGAAGCGAGCCTCAATAATCTTCCCGCTAACGCGCCCGCCAACGCCGCCACCCATGTGATGTGCCGCACGGATTGCAGCGGCTTCATTACTTCGCTGTTTGCCTATGTAAAACAGCAAAATGGCACCGCCTTAACCGGGTGGCAAGCGGGTCAAGAGAACACGATACCCGAAGCAGGTTGCTTCGATCCGGGTGGAGGCTGCCAACTGCCCAATCCCAACAACTATTACAAGTTTTTCACCCAACCCAGCCACGGTTTTCAAGCGGGCATACGGAGGACACGCGCAGCAACGGCAAAGGCGCATTAGGCTTGGGGGTTATCGTGCTTTCGACCAATAATACGCAAAACCCGTTGCAGTTCTTTTGGACGGTCGAAACTTTTTGCGCATAACCGCCCAAACCCCAGCCCGGCGCGGTTGCCATAGGGCGCGCGCTTGCAGGCCAAGCCGGGTAGATGCCGGACACGCCGACAGGCAGCCATTGCCCAAAGCCCATCATCCACAATTCACAGCTCCCATTTAACCGCGTTAACCCCGATAGCGAGGCACAGGGTTTCGCGCTCTTTGAAAGGAATTATCATGTATCCAAGCGCAGTCAACGATCAGGTTAGCGATGCCGTCACACAGTCGAATGTGAAGGTGGTCGGCGAAGCACCGGCAATGGCGATGGGGTCGATTTACCAATCGCTGGCCCATTCGATGGGCATTTTGTTTCAAAATGCGGTCGCCGCGCAGCAGCAGCAAAATACGCTGGCCCAGGCGGCGACCAATATGGGTGTGGTTCAGCTTTACAGCGTCGATACCACGGCGGGTGGTGCCGCCACGGAAAAGGTGGCACAGGGCGGCGTTGCCGATAATCTGACCAGTATGTTGACGGTGCTGAAATCGTTCAGCGGCAAATCGGGTGGCGGCAAATCCCCTTACGGTGGTTGACACTTGCGCGCCGCGCCGGCCTGGCCGCCATGTTGGCACAGGTCGGCGCACCCACGCACCCACACTGGCCGCTACCTTCCTTGCTCCCACCATGACCTTTCCGCGTGAACTGACCCCGGCTGAACAAGCCACCGTGAATAACTTTGCCGCTACCCGAATGGATTTCAAACAGGTGTTTTTACTCACCCCGTTTGTGATTGAAACCACGCAGCCATCGCATGCGCCCCATGCACGCCCGGCACAGGCAGCGCTTGAGCCGTTCTCTTACTTCGGCTGGGCCTGTGGCGACCGCACCTTGCAGGAATATCCAAACAGCGTGGAGCAGGTTATCGATTTGCTGCGGCGGCAAACCGGCGTGCAGTACGAAACCGCCGAACCCGATGCGCCGGATGCCAAATTCATGCTATGGGGCGAAAAGCGCCATGTCAGCCATATTTCAGTGCGGCTCACCTATTCTGAACTGCTACGCCGTCGCAAAGCCGCGTTTGCCGATCTGGTGGTCAACTTGCACCAATACGAAAAGCTGGGCATCGGCAATCCATTCTGGAGTTCTGCCATCGGCTACGGCTTCGGTGTCATCGCGCATCCACCGCGCTGGTTTAACGGCGGGGATTTTGGCCACTATATCGCCAGCCTGCGCCGCAAGCCGCTGCCATCCCCATTCACAACCTAAAAGTTAGTGCGTTCTGGTCATTAACAGAGCATGGCGCAGACGATTGCGCCGGTGTTCAAACAGTAGCCTGCAACCACCGTCAGGCTTTTGTGGGCGAGTGCCACAAGGCTCGCCCATTTTTTTAATCACATCCAACAGCAATTTGAAAGGGCATAAAAATGACGCAATTATCAGGCGTAGTGCAAGCAGCACCGGATCAGGCCAACGGTTTTGATAGCGACACCGTGGTGAGCGCAACGGTGGCGGCGCAGTTCTTCCAGCAAGGCTACCAGTTTTGCCTGCGTTATTTGTCGCTGGGGCCGACCCAATATGGCGGGGATTTAAGCGTTGGCGAAGCGCAAAACATTTTGGCTGCCGGGTTGGCGCTGATGCCGGTGCAGCATGTTCCCGGGGGAAGCTGGTCGCCCAATGGCGCGCTGGGTAGCGAATATGGACAACACGCGGCCGCCAACGCAAGCAGTGTGGGTTTTCCAGCCGGGGTGAATGTTTGGCTGGATCTGGAAGCCGTCAGCCCTTCCGCCGCAGCGCAGGATGTAATTGACTACTGCAATAATTGGTATCACGAAGTAAGTAGCGCCGGGTATGTGCCGGGGCTGTATGTCGGTGCCAGTTGTTGCCTGAATGGCCAGGAATTGTACGATT
>JBDLSU010000154.1:0-3477 GCA_039799405.1 Pseudomonadota bacterium
GAGATACATGGCATCGAACACGAAGACATCGATATCCGCTGCGGGGTCTGTACTATACCCGCCGTCCCATTTGCTTTCATCGCTGATAAAATTGAGCGTCACACCCGGTTCCACCCGGCTCCACGCCGCCGTTACCGCCGCCTGGAATTGCTGTGGGCGCGGTACATAGGGATACAACGCCACATTCAGGGAAACAGCCAGGGCGCTGACATGGCCAAGCGCCAGTACACAGAGCAAAAACATTGATCGCAGCAAGTTAATCATGAGCACTCCTTATGAGATAGTTATCAAACCTTTTCATTTGAACTACCCATGCAGTATAACTTTGCTGCTACTCGCGAAAGAGTGGCTGGTATCTGTTGCGCATGAAAACAGCGAATTGATACAACACTGGCGTACTGCAACAGCCAAATCGCGCTTACTACGTGCTTACTACGCGCTCTCCACCTCAAACCCCACCACATTGCGCCCAAGCCGGGAAAACTCCACACCCACCAACACCAGCGGCAAGCCCGTGGTGCGGTATTTGTCGGCATAGCCGCGCTCTTTCAATTGTTGCAGCGCCTTGCCTGCAGGCACCAGCTCCACCACCTTGAATTCAAACAAAAAGATGCGATCAGGCAGTTTTACCGTCATGTCGATGCGGCCATGGTTGGTGCAGTCTTCCAGCACGATATCAAAGCCCTGCGCGGCGAAGTAGCTGTAGAACACGCTGGCGTAAAAACCTTCGTAGTCGGCGATCGGGTTGTTGCTGTACCAGTGGTGGGGTATACCGGCAAAGAACGCCTGAAACAGGTTGGCCAGCGCAGGCACGTCGTTGCTGGTCAAGAGTTGTTCCAGTTGCAGGCGGTTCTGGTTGCTTTTGCGCATGTCGCCGGTATACGCTGCCAGCAGGTAGCTGTTCAGGCTGATTTCGACTTCCAGATTGGGGTAGCCGAGCGTGTACACCCAAGGCCCGGACGGCAGTTGGCGCGCTTCGCGGATGGTCAGGTAGCCAGTTTGAAACAACAGTGCCTCGGGCGTGATCTGGTTCACATCGAAGCTGGAAATCAATTCGGAACCGACCACAAGGCGCGCCAGATCGGGCGTGAAAAAGCCGCTTTGGGCCATCAGCTTGGTTAAAAAAGTCGGTGTGCCGGTTTCAAACCACCAGGTCTGGAATTCCCTGCTGTCGAATAGCAGCAATAAATCATACGGGTTGTATACCGCCTCACCGCGCCAGTTATAGCCGTTGTACCACCGTCGGATTTGCGCCCGATCCAACCCTGCCAGCTCTGGTGCGAACACGGTGTCCACTTCCTGCTCGGTATAGCCGCACAGTGCCGACCAGGCGGGCGTCAAGGTAATGTCCTTGAGGTTGTTCAGGCCAGAAAACAGGCTGACTTTGGAAAACTTGGATACCCCCGTCAGCAGCACAAAGCGCAAATGGGCATCGACACCCTTGAGCACGCCATACAAGGTTTTGAGCTTGCTTCGGATCGCCAATGCGGTGTCGGGTTGGTCGATGCTATCCAGAATTGGCTTGTCATATTCATCGATCAATACCACCACGGTTTGGCCGGTTTTTTCATGCAGGCGTGCGATCAGGTCGCGCAAGCGTCCACGGTGATCCGGGTAGCGCGCGGGTAGCTCGAATTGGCGTTCATACTCTTCCAGTTGCTGGTGTACCGAGGCGGTCAGGTCATCCACTCCGGCCAGGGTATCGCCACTGAAATCAATGCGCAGCACCGGGTGGCGGCGCGTCCAGTCCCATTGATCGTGGATTGTCAGATGGGTGAACAGGGCTTGATTGCCTTCAAAAATTTCCTTCAGGGTGTCGAGCAACAGGCTTTTGCCAAAGCGACGCGGACGTGAGAGAAAGTGGTATTTACCTTGCCCAATCAAATGGCATAACAGGCCGGTTTTGTCGGCATAGTAATAGTCACCTGTAATGATTTCGGACAGGGAGGTAATGCCGATGGGTAATTTTTTTCGAACGATGTTCATGACCATGCACAATGAATGTCGGGAGCAGACTGCAATCTTCTGGAATGGGGCTAAGTATAGCGTGTTATTGCCAACGTGCCGTCATTGCTTATGCGATTGCAGCGCCAGTTTTTGCATGGCTATCCGCGCACCGCTTCACCTTGCCCTATGTTCGCCAGCGCACAGTCGCCGGATTGATTTATGGCTATATTTGATGCACTTCAGCAAGCCCCATCAAATTTACCCGCCAGCATCAATCCCTTTTTTGGAGAATCCCAATGAAACTGCAATCAACCCTCATGCTTGCCATAATGGGTGGCGTGTTTGCCCTGCCCGTATCGGCGCAAGTCATTTTTTATGCATCCGAAAATTTCCAGGGCAAAACCTTTACTGCCGATCAGGAAGTGCCCGATTTTGTCCGCTTTGGCTTTAACGATCTGGCTTCGTCGGTGGTGGTGCTGGACGAGCGCTGGCTGGTGTGTCAGCACGCCGATTTCAAGGGGGATTGCAAGGTGTTGCGGCCGGGGCGCTATGCTTCATTGCGCGACATGGGCTTGAACAATTTGATCTCGTCAACCCGCATGATCAATAGCGAGCGCCAGGTGGACGAGACGCGCTATGCGCCGCCGCCGGTGCCGGTGTATGACAGCCGCCGCCGTAACAATGAACGCGTCTACCAGGCCAGGGTTACCTCGGCGCGCGCCGTGGTCGGCACGCCGGAACAACGCTGCTGGGTTGAAAACCGCGCCGTGCCTGAACGCAACCGCGCCAATGTGCCGGGGGCTTTGGTGGGTGCATTGCTGGGTGGCGTGCTGGGGCACCAGATTGGCGGCGGCAGCGGGCGTGATATTGCGACTGCAGGCGGTGTGTTGGCCGGGGCGGTGATTGGTTCCAAAACCGGCGAAGGGCGCGAAGTGCAACCCGGCTACTCCCATAACGTGCGGCGTTGCGAGCAGGTGCCCGACAATTCACGGCCCGAATATTGGGATGTCAGCTATCGCTTTCGCGGGATTGAACATCATATTCAGCTCGCCTATCCACCCGGTCGCGTCATCACGGTCAATGCCCGGGGCGAACCGCGCTCATAAAGGCTGGATGCGAGCCGCTTGCTATGTGCTTACAACCTGCTTACAGCGTGCTTACAGCGCGCTGGCAGCGATTGGCGCGCCATCGCTCGCTCCCAGGGTGGCGCACAGCAGATCAGAAAACGCCCGCACCGCCAGATTCGGTTGGCGGTGGCAGGGGTAGACCACATGCGCGGCCCCGGCTTCCGGTTCAAATTCTGCCAGCACCGCCAGCAGGCGGCCTTCCTGCAGCGCCTTGGCTACGATAAAGCCGGGCAATTGGGTAAGACCCAGACCATTGAGCGCAGCCTGCAACAAAATATCGCCATTATTAGCGCGCATGCGCCCCTCCACCAGCACGCGCCGGGCTTTGCCCTGTACCCGGAAATGCCATTCCACCGGGCGGGCGTGCCCATACAGCAAGCAGGCGTGTTGTTTTAATTGATCC